>JBQCGE010000144.1:0-6651 GCA_051955955.1 Verrucomicrobiota bacterium | reverse complement strand
ATCTTGGATAAAATCAAAGAATGGTCTTCACGCGCCAATCCTGCATCTCGGGATCTCGCTGCAACCGTCTTGGGACAAAACGGGCTTAAGGACAAAGTGGCGTCTCAGCAGTGCGTGAGTTTATTGACCTCAATGCTGTTAAAAGAGCAATCGTCAAAAGTCATAGTCTCGATCATCTTCGCACTAGGCCACCATCACGATTCTTCCTGCTTGCCATCGCTTTTGAAATTCGAGTCGCACCCGGACGCGGACGTGCGTTACGCGCTGACGCACTCGCTGGGCGGAATGGAAGATGATGCTGCTGTTGAAGCGCTCTGCCGTCTTTCGTACGACCCGGACACCGGAATCCGCAGTTGGGCAACGTTTGGAATTGGAACTCTAACCAATAGAAAGACCGAATTGATCCACAACGCTTTGGTTGCGCGATTGGAAGATAAGGATGATGAGGTTCGCGGTGAGGCGGTCGTGGGCCTGACCGAACGCTGTGAGGTGTGTGTTGCATCCGCATTCATGGACGAATTGAATAGAAGCTCTCCCGAGACGCTGCGTAGTTGTATTTTAATTCAGGATGCTGCGGCCGCGGTCGATAGGTGTCACACGGCTAACCCGCGGCCGGAATGGGAACCGGTTTTAACAAAGCTCAAAGAGCTTGGCATCCCGTCGAACGAGGCAAAATGAAGATCACAGTCCCAGACCTCGCGCTCGTCGTAATGATTGGCCCTTCCGGCTGCGGAAAGTCCACGTTTGCGCGGAAGCATTTCAAACCGACAGAGGTCCTTTCGTCGGATTACTGCAGAGGCCTTGTTTCGGACGATGAGAACAACCAGGCCGCGACGAACGATGCATTCGATGTTTTGCACTTCATTGCGCGGAAGAGATTGGCGGCTGGCAAGCTGACGGTCGTCGATGCAACGAATGTTCAGCCTGAAGCTCGGAAACCTCTGGTGCAATTGGCGCGCGAATTTCACTGCCTGCCGGTCGCCATTGTTTTGAATCTGCCTGAACGAGAATGTCATCAACGCAATGAGGGCCGATCCGATCGCGACTTCGGTCCACACGTCATCCGGCAACAGTCACAACAGCTCCGCAGGTCGCTCCGTGGCTTGGAACGGGAAGGTTTTCGCCATGTATTCGTTCTGGAGAGCGCCGAAGAGGTGGATGCAGTCACGATCGAGCGCCAACCGCTCTGGAACAATCTCCGCCATGAACACGGTCCGTTCGACATCATCGGTGATGTCCACGGGTGTTACGGGGAGTTAATAGGCCTGCTCGGGAAACTCGGATACCAAGTCAACGAATGCGCGGATGGCGTTCCGGACATCGTTCCGCCGGCAGGCCGCAAGCTGGTCTTTCTCGGCGATCTGGTGGATCGCGGGCCTGCGATTCCTCAAGTGCTCAAGCTTGTGATGAAAATGGTCGGAATCGGAACGGCGTTCTGTGTTCCGGGAAATCACGACATGAATTTGATGAGGAAGCTCAAGGGCAAGAACGTCCAGGTGACTCATGGCCTGGCGAATTCGCTCGAACAACTGGAGCGCGAGGCAGCCGAATTCAGCGCCAAAGTCGCAGCGTTCATCGATGATCTGGTGAGCCACTACGTCTTGGACGACGGCAAGCTCGTCGTGGCGCACGCCGGGATGAAAGAAGAAATGCAGGGTCGAGGCTCTGGAGCTGTGCGTGAGTTTGCATTGTTCGGCGAAACCACTGGCGAGACGGACGAATTTGGTCTGCCCATTCGTTACAATTGGGCCGCTGAGTATCGCGGCCGCGCAATGGTGGTTTACGGTCACACGCCGGTGCCTGAACCGGAGTGGCTTAACCGCACGATCAATATAGATACCGGCTGCGTCTTCGGCGGCAAACTGACCGCGTTGCGTTATCCCGAGAAAGAGCTCGTCTCGGTGCAGGCAAAAGCCACTTACGCAAAGCCGGCGCGGCCGTTCATAGCTCCCGAAATTCAAGCGCCGAAGTTCAGTGCCCAACAGGCGCAGGATGATCTCCTCGACATGGAGGATGTCCTCGGCAAACGGATCATCAGCACCCGGCTCCATCATAACGTCACGATCCGGGAAGAGAATGCGATCGCGGCACTGGAAGTGATGAGCCGGTTCGCTGCGAATCCGAAATGGCTGATTTACCTGCCACCGACCATGTCCCCAACCGCCACCTCGAATGAGGCCGGCCTGTTGGAACATCCTGCGGAAGCGTTCGCCTATTATCGGCACGAGGGCATTCCGACAGTGATTTGCGAAGAGAAGCACATGGGTTCGCGTGCGGTTGTTGTTGTTTGCCGCGACGAGGAATCTGCCCGTAAACGATTCGGCATAGCTGAGGACGGAACCGGCATCGTTTACACCCGGACCGGGCGAAGGTTTTTCGATAACACGGAACTTGAACGTGCCTTTCTGAATCGTATTGCTGCGACTCTCACCGCGGCTGATTTCTGGACCGAGTTTAATTCCGATTGGTTCTGCCTCGATTGCGAGCTGCTGCCGTGGTCCGCCAAAGCCCAGCAGTTGTTGAAGCAGCAATACGCAGCCGTCGGTGCCGCCGGTCACGGATCGCTGGCCGAGAGTGTCGATGTGTTACAGCGAGCGGCGGCGCGTGGTCTCGATGTGAACGAGTTGCTCGAGCGAACTGCCAATCGTCAGATCATGCTCAGCGAATACATCGAAGCGTATCGCCGGTATTGCTGGCCGGTGCACTCACTGGATGACCTGAAGCTGGCTCCATTCCACATTCTTGCCAGTGAAGGCAAAGTGCATTCGAATCAATCCCACACCTGGCACATGGACACCTTGGCTCGGCTCTGCGCGGCTGATCCTGGTCTTCTCCTCGCTACTCCGTACAAGCTGATCGATGTCACCAATCCCGAAAGCGAGGCAGCCGGCATTCAATGGTGGAACGAACTCACCGGCCGCGGCGGTGAAGGAATGGTCGTTAAACCGCTTGAGTTTGTAGCAAAGGGCCGTCGTGGCCTCGTCCAACCCGCCGTGAAATGTCGCGGCCGCGAATACCTCCGCATCATCTACGGACCGGAATACACCGCCCCTGAGAACCTGGAGCGCCTCCGCTCCCGCGGACTTGGTGCCAAGCGCTCCCTCGCCTTGCGGGAGTTCGCCCTGGGTATGGAAGCCCTCGAACGGTTTGCCCGCAACGAGCCGTTGCGTCGCGTCCACGAGTGCGTCTTTGGCGTGTTAGCGCTGGAAAGCGAACCTGTTGATCCGCGTCTCTGATTAAATCTTTTCTATATATCCTTTTTTCACCTTCTCAGCGATCAAGCGGTTCAGCTCACGGTCGGCCGTCGAATCGTCGGGAAAAGTTTTTGTCTGTTCCTGCCCAGCCGTGCCGATGCGCCCGAAGCGAAGTGCGTCAAAAGCTGAATAACGACGAGCCACTCTGAAACTCTGGCGACACCCGCATCGGACGACGACCGGATGACAAAGCAAATTACTATACGGTCTGACCACGAAACCCAACTCAAAGCCCTTTCGTTATAACAGGGACTGAATCCATTCTATGCGCTCACGTTTTGTTTAGGAGATATCGCCATTCGGAATTTATAATGTGAAGGTCCTATGAGTCTTTTTGATCCACCCAAGTTCACTGTAAGCAGCACAAAGCCGCTGTCTGTGATTCTGCTTTAGCTATCAGAGGGAGCTGAGCGGCGCTAAAATCCAGAATCTTAATCAAGCGGTTCGAGATATGCTGGCCACATTTCCGTTTTTCTCTGCGATCTATGAGTTCCTTGCGGTTCGCCTATGGACCACTCTGTAGGCCCGGTCTCCGACCGGGCATTTCACACTAGTCAACATCTGACCTTTCATCCCCTTCCGGTATTCCTACCGCCGTTTAAACCCTCGCCTCTGCTTCATTACTTCTCGATTATTTTGTGTAACCATCTCTTTCGCAATCCTCTCTGTGTTCTTGTATCTGGAATTTTGCGTATGAGAAACAGTGTGGAAGGATCAAGCGGCAGGCAAATTGGGAGAAGGCGGGTGACCACGTTCTGTGCCCAGAAGGTCTCACTTCGTCACAGAGATTGTGGCCCCGCCCTCTTCTTCGAGCTTACATGCCGGACTGTATCTTGGCTCCGCCCTTTGAGGCGAGAAGCCGCATTCTTTACAAGAGTGGCTTTCGGCTCGAATTCCCAATCGTCTGGCAACACTCAAGATAAAGCATTGCTATGACAGCACCTATTCTCGGCGTCGATATCGCCAAAGACAAGTTCGATTGCGTTCTCCTGTTTGGAGAAAAACAACATCACCATACCTTCCCAAATACCACCCCAGGTTGGAAAAAACTCGACCAGTGGCTGGAAAAAAACGGGGCCACAACGATCCACGCCTGCATGGAAGCAACAGGCAGGCTTTGGCACGGACTCGCCCAGCATTTATGTGGTGCCAGCCACCGCGTCAGCGTCGTCAATCCCGTGCGCATCAAGCGCTATGCTCAATCTCGTCTGAGCCGCAACAAAAATGATGCAGTGGACAGCGCCTTAATCGCCCTCTTCTGCCGCGAGCAGAATCCGCCCCTCTGGAATCCACCCTCGCCGGAACAAAGCCAACTTCAGGAATTGACCCGGCTGGTGAGCGCCAGAAAAGATCAAGTTCAGGAAGAAAAGAACCGTCTTAAAAGCGGGACCCGGAACATGTTCATCCTGGCTGAGATCCGACGCACCATCAAAAACCTGGAACAATCCATCCAGCGGCTGGAAAAGGAAATTCAGGCCGTCCTGGCCGCGAATGCTGATTTAGCTGAACAGGCCGAACTGCTTTGCACCATTCCCGGAATCAGCGATCGCACCGCAGCGGTGATCCTTGCCGAACTCCCTAACCCACGACACTTCACCAGCGCCAGCCAGGTGGCCGCTTATGCGGGGCTCACCCCCGCCCAGAAAGAATCCGGCAGCTCCGTCAGACGTAAAACACGCCTTTGCAAAACGGGCAACAGTCGCCTCCGAAAAGCGCTCTACCTGCCAGCCGTGGTCGCCAGCCGCAGCAATCCACTCCTCAAAGCGCGAGCCCAGCGGCTGTTGGCCGCAGGCAAAACCAAAATGTGCGTTATTGGTGCGATCATGCATCACCTCCTGCGGATGGCCTACGGGATACTCAAACATCAAAAACCATTCGACGTAAACTTCGCTGCACAACCCAAGGACGCCTAAAAATAAATGAAAGTTCCAAACAAACTTCATACCCAGCGGGATCAATGGGCTGGGAGGCCGAGACGGGGTCAAGGTGGAGCGGATGGGGCAAAGGGGGACGTCTACCTTGAGGCCGTCTTGGCCTCCCAGCCACACTGTCGCGCAAGTTTGTTTTTCGACTCTTTCCGCTTGCTTTCCAAGACTGTATCTCTTGTGGTGAATCCCTTCCTCTCCCTCTCCGCGCCTTCGCTTCTCCGCGTGAGTCAACATCTCTATTGACATCTCAAGCACTTTCCGTCATCCTGCCCTTCAGCCGCACGAACAGCGGAGAACGTTTCAAACGTAAGCATTGCCTCATCCGGGCACGATTCTTACCTTTGAACCGACCTTAAACCGAAACTAAGATTGGTCTTCTCCGTTCAGGGCAATCACGCCCGTTCCTGCGGCCCTAAAACATAGCCGTATGAAACTGAACAAATTCGATTCACTCTCGCACGAGGACAAACAATTCATCATCACCCTCTGCGAAAAACACACCTATACGGAAGCCGTCAAAATCCTTGCCCAACCGAAACCCGAAGGACTCGACTTCCAAACCTCACCCGCCGCTCTCTGCCGCTTCTACACCGCCCATAGCGAACTCGAAACGAACGCCGAACTGGCGGACCAACTCACGAGGACGCTCTATCCTGGCACCCCCGGCGCTGCCCTCCTCACCATCCTTGCCGCCGTGGAAAACCACATCCTGGTCGAACTCAGTCGCGGCAAATCGATCACCGACCTAGACCCGCATTTCAAACACCTCACCCGTTTGCATCGCCTCCACCTCGCCCACGAAAACCTGAAGCTCAAGCAAGCGAACCTTGCCCCTCAACCACCGAAACCCCAACCCGAATTCACTCGGATCAACGAACCGGCCGTCCATCAATCCTCCCAACCAACCACACAACCGTCCGCCGAACCCGCAGCGAACTCCCTTCCGCTCTCCCTGGCCGAGCTCGATCTGCTGGAAAAGATGCTCGATGAAGCCACGAAAAATTCCGACTCATTCCGGAATAACCCTCAAAATCCCTCGGTAATTCCACAGATTTCGCCAAAAAATTTCGACGCACCCGAATCCAAACTCACCCAGGCTCTCAAAGGAATTATATGATTTCTTTCTCTTCGGGAGTTCGCCCATACTGCGCCTATTCGCAGGATTTCAACGATGCTAGAGCTTCAACCTGTAATAGATCGCTTTCCCATTGAGTTGAAGCTTGTGGGGGCTGTTGGCGGTGGGGAGGTCGGTCCAGAGATTTGATTTGAGATTGCTGTTGGATTGGAGGAGGGCAGTGCCTTCCCATGAGAGTTCGACCTGACCGGAATTTTTTGTGATTTTGAGTTCAGGCGGGGTGGTTCCACTCGGGGTGCTTGTGCCGCCATAATCGCGAAATTTGGCGATGAATGCGGCGCGGGTTCCAGTGCTTACGGGAATATTCCCGTTTTCCGGGCTGAAGCTGGGGCCA
>JBQCGE010000143.1:0-3205 GCA_051955955.1 Verrucomicrobiota bacterium | reverse complement strand
GACGTCGCCAACTTTCTTTTGGACTTTGCCCGCGATACGTTCGCCGCGCCCTTCAGCTTCCATATCGTGATTATCGGTCATGACGCCCGCGCCTTCTTTCACGCGGCCTTTCATTTCTTTAATTTTTCCCTTCGCCTGATTAGTAGAACTTCGTTTCATAGTGCCATAAGTTCAGGCGGAAAAGGGAGGTTCACAACCCCATGCGCCCCTTAAAGGAGTGCGCGGATTTACCCGAGTTGGTCCAATTGACGGCGTTCTTTTTTGGTAGGGCGCCCGGAGCCTTTTTTGCGGACGGGAACGCCTGTCGGTTCGTTTTTCTGCATGAGCTTCAGAAATTCCGAGGCGGGCGTTTGATCTTCCATCGATTCAGCCACAAGCTTCGCGCCCACCCGTTTTTCAATTGGGACGAGCACTTTAACCGTGCGCGTGATTTCCCCGGTGCGAACTGAAAAGATTTCACCGGGATGGACCGGTCGGGAGGGTTTCACGGTCTCACCCGCGATCTTTACGTGGCCACCCCGACAGGCAGTCGCGGCAAGCGTGCGCGTCTTGAAGAGGCGAACCGCCCAGAGCCATTTGTCGATCCTGACCTCGTTTGCAGGTTGACCGGGCGCGTTCATATTCAAAGCGGGCTCGCTATGGCTTTTTCGGAGTATCCTTGCGCGGGAAAAGCGGCGCGGGTTCGCCGATTTGATGCCCTTCACCAAGGCCGCCCCATGCAATATCCGCGAGGCTTTGGCCGTCCTGAGGGAGATTTAGCTGCGCGCGGATTTTGCCACTTGTTTCAGGCAAAACTGGCGAAAGCAGTATCGCAATCAAACGACAGCATTCCGCGAGGTTGTAAAGCACTTCATCCAGCCGTTGCGCCTGGGCAGGATCTTTCGCCAATTTGAAAGGCGCCGTTTGATCGACGTACTGGTTCGCCCGGGTGATTAATTGCCAGATCGTGATGAGCGCATCCTGAATTTCCTGTTTCGCGTACGGCTCCTTTGTTTTGCCAAGGAGAGCGTTCGCTTCACTGGCCAGTTCATTGGAACGTGCCGGAACTTTCCCGCCGCGATAACGCCCGAGCATCGAGAGGGAACGATTCACCAAATTGCCCAACCCATTCGCGAGTTCGGCCTGGTAGCGCGCCTGGAACCCGGCATCGGTCCAATTGCCATCCGGTCCAATATCAAGCTCGCGCGTGACATATAAACGAAACGCATCCAGTCCCCATTCCCGGATGACGGCGATAGGATCAACAATGTTGCCGGTCGATTTACTGATTTTCTCCCCTTCCTTTTGCCACCAGCCATGCACGAGCAATTGTTTGGGCAGTGGAATGCCAATCGCCTTCAGCATGATCGGCCAATAAACCGCGTGAAACTTCAAAATGTCCTTGCCGATCACATGGATATCCGCGGGCCAGAGTGGGAGTTTTTCTCCAAAAGTGGGCAGGCTGGAAATGGACTCGTTTTTATCCAGGCCAAGTGCGTCCACCAGAGCGGGATCGCCGTAAGCAGCCGGGATCGTGACGTAATTCACCAGCGCATCGAACCAGACGTAGGTGACATAGGCGGGATCAAAGGGCACTTCAATGCCCCAACTCAACCGCGAAGCGGGCCGTGTGATGCAAAGGTCCTCCAGTTCGTTATTCTTCAGGAATCCCAGCACTTCATTGCGCCGATAATCCGGGCAGACAAATTCCGGGTGGCTTTCGATGTAATCGATCAACCATTGCTGATGCGCCTTGAGCCGGAAGTAATAATTCATCTCAACCAGCTCAATTACTTCGCCATAGATCGGGTCAAACGTGCCGTCCGGCCGCCGGTCTTTCTCGGTCAGGAAGGTCTCCTGACGCTGCGAATAGAAGCCCCGGTATTCGGCCTGATAAAAATGACCTTCAGCATGGAGCTTGCGCAGGATTGCCTGGACAACCGCTTTGTGGCGCGGCTCCGAAGTGCGAACAAAATCGTGGTTGGAAAGATCAAGGGAAGCTGCGAATCGCTTCCAATCCGCGGAGAGTTCATCACAATAAACCTGGGTTGGTTTACCTTCCGCCTGCGCGGCCTGTTGCACCTTTTGCCCGTGCTCATCCAACCCGGTGAGGAAAAAAACGTCGTTCCCCAAAGCCCTGTGTGACCGTGCGACCACGTCGGCAATCACCTTCTCGTAGGCATGCCCGAGATGCGGTTGGCCGTTCACGTAATCAATCGCGGTCGTGATGTAAAACCGTTTACTCATTCCATGGATATTCTGAATGAGACCGGCAGGAATGCAAAGCAGGAAGGGAAAATTGATTCCAATGAAAGGGCTATCCTTGAGCTGAAATCGACAGTAGGGGAAGATCAGTCGATCAGAGGTGCTTTGATCGTTTCTTCAACAGTTTACGAATTCTTCGGATAACCTGGCTGGTCGGAAGGCACTTCACGCTTCCATTTTCGATTTCCTTGCTTCGTTGTTCGATAACCTCCCGCCATTGAATTTCAGCCGTGCTGGTACATTTCCAGTCTTCGGGTGTTGCGAGCTTAGGTTTGCTTCCCTGAGGGCTCATGAGCTAAACATCTGGAGTAGCTGCCACCGCGGCAAGCTGATTTCAGTAATTAATTTCGGCACTCATCTCAGGATTTTATTTCGATTTGGGGACGTTCAACACCTCATTCCAATTCGTAATCCCAATGACTGGCAGCGCAAACCGGAATGCATCCTCCCATTCCGGCGTATCGGCCAGGCGAAACACGTCGTAAATTTTCTTCTTCGCGAGCGGGTCGGCAGCGCTCTCCGGCTTCCGGCTCCACAAGCCCAGGCGCAATCCGCCTTCGTCGCGATGATCCACGTGGCGGTGCAGGATGAAGGAATCAATTCCGTCCATGTGCGCCACTTTGTACCAGGCGTAGCAATAACCAGCCGCCTGCAAGATTTCTCCCTTTGGGCCATCCGGAGTATGAAACCCTTGCTCGGACAATATGATATGCCGTTGCTGGTCGTGGTAGCGCAATGCTGGTTGGGAAAAATATTCCGTCAACATCTCCAGATTTTTGAATGTGATCCTCGGGGTATCTTTCGAATGCTTCGCGCTTTTGTCGTTCCAAACGCGCGGCTCGAAAAGGTTTTCGGGATAGGGATGGAAAGCCAGGTTCCAGGCGAAGTCACCCCCTTCGCGAGCTTTACCTGCGAAATAATCGAGGAAAGGCCGGGCGGCAAAGGTCTGCGTCTCGTCGCC
>JBQCGE010000142.1:0-7169 GCA_051955955.1 Verrucomicrobiota bacterium | reverse complement strand
GGAGATCATCTGCGAACTCGGCAGAGAGACGGAAATCAGCCGGTTGGCCGCGTCATATCGAAAATTCTGCTCCGATGCCACGACGACGGGCAATAGGCAGAGCACAGAGAGAATCGAAATTGATTTTTTCATGAACGAACGGCCTGAAAACTTGCCGAGCGGAGAACCACGGCACCCTCCGGCCATAAGAACAGCAAATGCAGAACAAACAAATATTTCAAGAAAAACTTTCCGAAACATAATGCGTGGTCGGATCCTGCTTCCTTTTTTCTGCGGAAATCTCGCTTTTTCTCGCGGGTTTAATCAGACCCTTTTTTGTGTCTGACAACACCGTTGCTTGACGTCGCCCATGGAACGGCAAAGAATCGCTCATTCAAAAAATTGGTTAGTTTAAACAGGCGTTATGAAAAAATTGTTCTATCTGGTTACGATTCTTCTGACTTGTCATCTGGTTTTTGGCGCGGATAACAAGCTCACCCGACGGGAACGTAAAGCAGGTTGGCAATTACTCTTCGACGGACAAACAACCCAGGGCTGGCGCAGCTTCGGCAAGGACACCTTCCCCAAAAATGGCTGGGAGGTTCGCAATGGCATCCTGACGCTGAATGCCGGCAGTAACGCAGGCGACATCATCACCGACGGAATTTATGGCGACTTCGACCTGCGCTGGGATTGGCGAATCCCCAGAAGCGCCAACAACGGACTGAAATATTTCATCATTGAAGAACGGGGCCAGGCGATTGGCCACGAATATCAAATGATCGACGACAGCATCATCAAGGATCCGCTTCAGCGCACCGCCGCTTTTTACGACGTATTGCCCCCGAATCCTGACAAGCCGTTGAAAGCTCCGGGCAAATGGAACAGCTCGCGAATCCTGGTGCAGGGGAATCATGTCGAGCATTGGCTGAATGGCAAAAAGGTTTTGGAATATGAACTCGGCAGTGAACGCGTCCTGGATGCGGTCGCAAAAAGTAAGTTCAAAAGTGTAAAAGGCTTCGGCACAAAAATTCCGGGCCATATTCTCCTCACCTACCACAATGACGGAGTGGAGTATAAAAACATCCGGATTCTCGATCTCTCAAAACAGTGAGATCGCTTCGCAAAGTTCAACAGGACTCAGTTTTAACTTGCGCGCGCTTCACACAGCCATACGATGAACCGCGTTAAGCATTGATGTTGGAAGTGATTCAAACTTGGCCTGGTAAATTTTCTTCCGCCCAACCGACCCAACAAACCGCATCTCACTTCCGCGCAACTCGCGTTCGAACTTTTTCCGCAATTGCATTTTTTTCGCGGCATTTTTTTGGCCTGCTGAGTCACCGGCCTATTCGTTTTCTGCTCAAAGAACTGCAACAAATTGGGACCACAGGGAACTTCAAGACCGGCCATTCCATACCGCTTCCGCCGCACATAATGCTGTGCGCGTGCCAAGGCGGGGTGGCCGTTGCCAAATCGCAACCTGCTACTCGTGAAAAACTATATACTCGACACGAACGTCCTGCTCCACGACCCAAACTCAATCCTTAACTTCCAGGAGAACTCCGTCATTCTCCCGATCGAAGTTCTCGAGGAGATTGACCGCTTCAAACGTGAAAGCTCTGAACTTGGCCAAAATGCCCGCTCTGTTTCCCGAATGCTGGATGGTTTTCGCGCCCAGGGCCGATTGAGCGAGGGAGTCCGCTTGCCCAATGGCGGCACGCTTGAAATTGCATTTATTGAATCAACCCAGGAAACCTCAGCGATTTTCAGCAACAACTCGGCCGATAACCGAATCGTCGCCCAGGCGTTGCGAATCCAGAAGGAACGCAAAGCTCCCACAATCCTCGTTACCAAGGATATAAACCTGCGGCTCAAGGCGGATGCGCTGGGTCTCGAAGCGGAGGATTACGAAACGGATCGGGTCTTTCTAAAGGATTTGTACAGCGGGCTCTGCGAAAAAATGGTTTCGGGCGAAAAGATGACCCAGTTCCGAGCCAACGGCGAATTGGAGATTTCAAACGGGCGGATCAATTACCCGAATGAATATTGCACTCTCGCTGACGAAACTAATCCAAAGCGGACAGCCTTGACCAAGATCGATTCCACCGGGACAAAGCTCGTTCCCATCATCGACTCTCGTGAAGGAGTCTGGGGCATCAAGCCGCGAAACCGCGAGCAGCATTTCGCTTTCGACGCCCTGCTCGATGATCGAATTAAACTCGTCACGTTGATGGGCAAGGCAGGGACAGGCAAGACCCTGATGGCGATGGCGGCGGGATTAAAGAAAACGGTATTGGATCGCGAATTCCGCCGACTTGTCGTGGCGCGGCCAACCGTTGCAATGGGACGTGAGTTGGGCTTCCTCCCAGGCAGTCTCGAGGAAAAACTGGCTCCATGGATGCAGCCGATCCATGATGCGCTGGAACTCCTGGGTGATTTGAACATGGGCCATGAACATCGCCGCAGCAACGACCTCATGCGCAGCGGCCTCGTGGTTGTCGAAGCGCTCAGTTACATTCGTGGCCGCAGTATTGCCAACCAATACATGGTCATTGATGAATCACAAAATCTTACGCCCCTCGAAGTAAAAACAATCCTTACCCGCGTTGGCCAGGGCACGAAAATCGTCTTCACCGGTGACCCGTACCAAATCGACAATCCTTACGTCGACAGTTCATCGAACGGCTTCAATTACATCATCAGCAAGTTCCGAAATCAGCCCATCGCCGCGCACATCGAACTGCAAAAAGGCGAACGGTCGGAATTGGCTGAACTCGCGGCCAACCTGCTTTAATTCGCGGGTGGCGGCTTCAGGCGCGTGCGAAAAAAACGTTTCGGCGCCGCATCCATGTCCCTCTGGAGCAGCAACGTTCCGGAACTGTCCAGCAGTTCAAGCGCGGTAAGTGTCTTCCATGGGCCGGTAATTTCGTCTGCCTGTTCCAGCCAGAATTCCTGGTCTGTTTGTCCTTCGAAGAGAAATGTGCCGAGGGAAAGGTTTTGCGAAAAGCTGAGCAAATTTGCCGGCGCGCTGGAAGCCTGCAAATTTTTCCTTAAAATCATTCCATCCGCGCCGACCGCAACGATCTGGTTTTCTGAAATAGCGAGGGAATTGAGAGAACGCGACGTGATGCTTGATTGCGGCTTCCAGTTAATGGCATCACTGCTGGTCAGGATCACCCCTTTATTGGCGGCGATAAACCATTGGTTATTCACGAAGGCAACATCGTTCAACCACTGGCTCAACCCAGAATCTCGCCGGGTCCAGGCGACTCCATCCGGGCTCGTTAAAATAAGCCCTGCTTCCCCGACCGCCACAAACATCGAGTTCGCGTAACGAACGCTGTAAATCCAATTCGTCACACCGCTGTTACGAACCGTCCAGCGGTCCCCATCGCTGGAAGTCAGGATCGTCCCGAAATCTCCAGAGACAATCCATCCTGACGGATCCTCTGCGGCCGAAGATAAGAATGTTGTCACCGGTGAACTGCGCTGGCTCCAGCTAATTCCATCCGGGCTTGTTAAAATCATCCCCTCGCTACCTGTAACGAGGTAGCCTTTCGTCAATGAGCCAGCAACTCCTTGAAGTGTGTTAGTGAAAGATTGGTTTACCGCTTGCCAATTCACACCAAACAGCGGCACGGAATTCGTTTCCAGTTCACCGGAGATGTTCGTGAGAATCAAATTCGTAAACGTGTTTTGGCTATACAAAATAGTCCCACCCGTTCCCACCGCCAAAAGGCAATTAGTAGTGCCCCCTGTGCCGAGGAGGATTTCCGGAGTGGCGTTCGTTGGCACAACCTCACGCGACCAATCGATCCCGTCCGCGCTCGTAACAATCGTTCCCGATTCGCCCACCGCGGCGTAAATTGGCTCCTGCCTTGTCGCACTCCAAAGCCAGTTGCGGGTCGGTTGAACGGTGCTGTACCAGATAATCGGATCTATGCTGTTCGTGCGAAATCCTTCCACTTTCATGCCGTTGCGCCCTCCCAACAGGAACAATCGGCCATCCCACACCGCGCTGTAGTACGGCCAGAGCGGCGCGAAGGCGAAACTGCTCGCATCGCTCTCTCCTTCCAAATGAGATCGCTGGTGCTGCGCATCAGCACGGTCGAATCCCCAACCAGCACTACTTCATTGGTGCTCACTGCCACGGAATAAAGATTGTTGGTGATATCGAGAACGAATGGAATGAACGAAAGCCGCGAATTATTGGTCACAACCGTCCCGGCATCCCCCACTATCCAGAATGTTCCTTCGGAGAAACTGACGTGGTTAAGATTCGCACTGGTGTTCAAAGTCTTTTGCGTCCAGGTCACACCGTCGGGCGAAAGCGCGAGAAAACCGTTTTCGCCTACTGCCACGAAATTGCTCAAACCGTAAGCGACGCTCCGCAGCCATGTATCGAATTTGTTTACCCGCGACCAACTCAAGCCATCACCGCTATTATAGATCGCGCCGTTATCGCCAACGGCGACAATTTTTGTCGGGGATGCTGCAATTCCCTCCAGCCAGTCAGGAGTATTTAACGAGCGCGCCTGCAAGCTCCACGGGGTTTTTCCCGAAACGATCGTTCCCTCAGCCCCGGATATGAAAACCGAATCGCCGAAGATGGTAATCCCGCGAAGCGATTGCGTGGTGCCGCTCTGGTGTGGAAACCAGTGATCCAGGTCCGGACTGGTGTAAACGCTCCCGCGATCCCCCACCTGCCAGACGTTGTTACTCGTCACAAGCATTGCGGCAACGTTGTTGCCATGAGGAGAAGGATTGGAAAATCGCCATGGGTATTCCGCTGAACGGGCTCCCGGCAAAATCGCGAGAAATATCGCGACGAGAATTGTGCGCCAGGGAAAAATCTCCATAAGCTTAAGGCGCAATCAGCTCAGTTTTTTTAACGAGGAGCGAATCGGGTACAACCAACTCGAATCGAGTGCCTTCCCTGGAAGATTTCTTCAATCGCAGCTCTGCTCCAATATGCGTGGCGAGTTGTTTGCTGATCGCGAGCCCAAGGCCGGTTCCACCCGCTTTGGTGGAACGGGATGGAGTAAACAATGTCGAGAGAATGGATTCAGGCAAGCCCGGCCCATTGTCAGCCAGTTCAATTGAAAGGGCTCCATCCTGCATCTGGATCGCAAGGGTCAGCACTCCTCCGCGAGGGGTGGCCTGCACCGCATTATGTAAAATATTGGTGGAAACGAGCAGCAAAATATTGGCATCCTTGTTCGTCAGCATGACCTCGCACTCCACCTGGCAGGTTAGTTCCAGCCCTGCTTCCCGCGCTTGCGGCTCGATTTTAGCCGCTAAAAGACCGGCCCATTCGCTGATCGAAATTTCGTATTTGGTTACTGTTTTTTCCTCCTGCAAAATTTTGACAATGTCCCCGATCATTTTCTGCATGCGCCGGGTCGTATCAATCGCAAGATTCCAATCCTCCTCATCACCATCGGCGTTCGTGGCGCGCGAACTCACGAATGATTGCAGCCCAAAAAGTGGGCTTTTCAAATCATGAATCAAGTGAGCGGTAATCGCACCCACGGCAGAAGTCTTGGCAGCGAGTGTTAATTCCTGGTTGGCGCGAACCAGGCTTTCGGTCCGCTGCATCAATAAAGCATTCGATTTCTGCAGCCGCGCAAAAGCCCACGCGAGGGCAATTGTAATGCCTGTGCCTCCAATGAAAAAGATCAAAAAACCCCACCTCTTCAAATCGCGATCCACTTCTCGAAATGCAAGCGACACACTTTCACCGTCCAGGATGAATTCCGCCGCTCCATTGTAAATCGCGTTGTGCAAAGGTGTAAGCACCCGCAGCAATGGATAGGATGATTCCTGCCCATCGCCGGTTCCCATCCCGGTAAATTCAGCCAAATCAACGTGCGGATCGTATTCCGCGAAGGGCTTAAGCGTATTCAGACGCGCCATCTCTCTCGTCGATAGCGGGGGATTGGACCCGGTCGGGCCAAAAGCAGTCACCGGCTCGCCATTTGTGTTGAAGACCCGCACCGCGAAAACTCCCTGGCGCGCTTTCGAAGCTTCGAGGATGGAGAGGAGTTGCTGTTCCTCCGGTGCCATGAAGTCATCCTCCTGCGCCGTTACATTTTCATTCTGCTGAACGGTTGCCGAATAGAGCACTTCGGCGTAAACCTGCAAAATTTGAGCGCGGATTACGTTTCTCAAGTGAAACGTAATCGAGACAATTCCCCCTCCCCAAATGAAGATTGTCAAAACAACAACAAGCCACGGCAAAGCACGAGACCTGATTGCAGTTCGACCGGTAGTTTTGGGCATAGCACGGGTAACCGAAGGCCCTAATGTGTAGGCACTAGAACTCCCAGTCAACCCCGGTCATCACTGTATTAACCTGATATTCATCAATCGGAACATTCGAGTTGAGCCATTCATGCTCCGACTCGAGAAAGACCTTCAGCTTCCGTAACAAATTCCGCTCGGCTCTGACTCCAACCACGTATTCCCAGAATTGTCGAACGTCCGAAGTGCCAAAGACCACTTGCCGCGCGTAATCGTAATAAAGCACTTTCCCTTCGATTACTGCCTGCCATTTTTTTCGATAATATCCAAACCGTTCCGAGAACCGGTACCGGGTGTAGTCAAAAAATCCATCGCCATTGTCCTGATTGAAAACAACACCAAGCCGAGTCCGCGTTCTCCAATAACGGTTTGTGTCCCACGAATGATTCCAGGTGGATTCAAGTTCGTGCTGCAAATATTCCACGGTGGTGTTGGGTATGCGCTCAAATTGCAGGGTCAGCGCTTCACGTGTGTCATACGGCCGGTCGTGCAGTGTGTAACTGAGCGTCACGTCCGAGCGGTTACCGTAACGCTTCTTCCAGCTCACCTGAGGGCTGTACTCCCAGTAATCATCCAGTGGCTCATTGAAAAACTGCCGCTCAATGTTGAATTGAAATTCCAAGGTGGAGTTCCATGGCAGCTCCCGTGAAATATAGGGGGCAAGTGAAATTCTATGGCTCTTCACGAGCAAGGTTTCAAAAATATCCTCCGTCGCTGAAGCATCAAAAACCGCGTTTAAATAGGAATAGGTCAATGAGAGCCCGGTTTGCCAGTCCGGCTTGAAATCCCAATCCACTTTCGCCTGCGTAACGAGGCTCTGTTCATGATCGATTGAGTCGGCTGAGAAATAGCGGCGGTCTTCACCCGAAGCAAAGAGGGTCAAT
>JBQCGE010000141.1:0-2570 GCA_051955955.1 Verrucomicrobiota bacterium | reverse complement strand
TCTCCCGATCAAAGCTGCAGCGCCATGGGTTCCTTAAACCAAGCGCCCAAATCTCACTCCGCATGCTCAAACTGCCCTTGTATGGATTCCCATCGGGTATCTCGTATGGATCACCATGATCGACATCGATCCTTAATAATTTCCCGAGCAAAACATTCCGGTTCTGCCCATTGCCTGTTCCATGCTGGTCATCCCCTCCCCCTCCATCACCGGATGATATGTATAAATAACCATCGGGCCCGAATGCGGTCCATCCGGCATTGTGGTTCCACTCCGGTTGATCATAAGTCAGAATCACTTTCTTCGTTGCAAAACTAGCGCTTGTTGCATTCATGGGATCTCCTGTGGCCTGAAAACGCGAGATCTCCGTATGCCCCGCTGCGCCGCCGCCGGTAGTGGTGTAGTTCAAATAAAAATATCCATTCGTGGCAAACCCGGGATGAAACGCCATGCCAAGAAGTCCCTGTTCATTTTGAGTCGTCAATCCCGTCACCCGCATGAAAGCACTGGACTGAATTGTTCCGGTGTTCCGTTGAATGATCCGGATGTTGCCCGTGTGTTGTTCGATCACGAAGAATCGATTGGTGTCCCCGGGGGGTGCCGTCATGAAAACCGGACGATTAAATCCGCTGACATAAGGTTCCACTTTGAAAAGCGCTCCTTCCGCCCATGTCGTACCCAGAGCAAAAACCGCCAAAACACACGTGAGTCGTTTCATATTCCCTTCCGGAAAGGTTCAACTGCGCGGTTAATTGTCAAACCCACCCGCTCTAATTTTTGTTGCCCATGACCTCCCGACTCGTTCAATACTCTCCCAGTGCCATGCAAATAAACACCACTTCTTTCCGCTCCACTTTTTTGCTTTGGCACTCCCTCACTTTAAGCCTAGTCCTTGGCTTTGCGACCGGCTGCGCCCACCAAAAAGCACCCTTCATGCTGGGGGTCTATTCCGTCTCGAAAAATCAACTCTCAACGGTAGCCGCTGAGGGTTTCGATCTGGTCGCCTCCCCTGCCAATCGTGAATACCTCAGGGAAGCAAATCAATACGGGGTTAAGGTCCTCGCCCCAAGCGGCGCAATGAAGTCGATCTCCCCGCAAGACCGAGGAAAAATCGTCATGATGGATCGCGAACCGGCCCTCTGGGCCTGGTACCTGGTCGATGAACCTGACCTTCACCGCATCCCACCAGCGGCTGTTTCGGAAGCAAATCGCAACCTAAAGTCCCTGGTAAAAAAGCCAACGCTTGTGGTCTTAAGTTCCGGCAGCGCCGTCGAAAAATATGCGCATTGTGCCGATCTCCTCGCGGTCGATTGGTACCCGGTTCCCTGGGCTCCAGTATCGACGTTTGCCCGGGAAATGCGCCTCGCCCGACTCGGGGCGCACGGTAAACCTTTCTACTCCATTATTCAGGCTTTTAACTGGGCTGCATTTCCCGGGATGGTTAAAACAGACAAAACGCTCCGTGAACCGACCTGCGCTGAACTTCGCTGCATGGCTTATCTCGCAATGGCGAATGACGCTCGCGGACTTCTTTTCTACACCTACTCAGAACCCAACTGGATCTTAAAGGATCACCCCGAACTTTGGGTCTGTGTTGAAAATCTCGCCACTGAATTGCGAGAACTTGCCCCGTTATTTGCTCATCGTGTTCCATGGTTCCCACTGGAGACCAACCATCACGGTGCGGAAATGTTTAACGAAATTTATGAAGCTCGTGTACTGGTAAATCTGTTCAAGGTGCCAGAAGGGACCGAAGCAGTCGCACCCGGTTGCTATTTTCTCTGCATTAATACGACCGCTGAACCCCTTGAATATTCGTTTAAAATCCCTTTTCCAACAGAGGAAAAGCGTATCTCTGTACTGAATTCCAGCGACTCACTTAAAATCGTCGAAGGTTGGGTCAATCTCTCGCTGAACGGCTTTGAAACCACCCTGGTCGGCCCAGTTCACCCCACCAAAGTCCCTCATTGGCTGGAAACACCGCGCCGCTCACGATGATTGCATCCCTGACTACGCGATTGCATTTTGTCATGAATTTGAAAAACTCGCTTTCGTCCAACGCATAAGATCACATGACTCAAAAACTCTTGTTAGCTCTCGCGACTCTGGGTGTCGCGACTTCCCTCACGGCTGCGGAACAACATGGCCTCGGATATTCCGACACGCCCATCATTCCCGGCACCAAATGGCACGTTCACGATGGCGACCGTCCTCAACCCCGAATTGTTACCCCTGGCGAACATTTCAGCCAAAAGGCAGACGCACCTTCGGATGCCGTCGTGCTTTTCAACGGCAAGGATTTCTCACAATGGGTCGGCGAAAAAGGCCAGCCTGTGAAATGGAAGCTGGAGGATGGTTACATGGAAACGACCCACACCGGGCGAATCCATACCAAGGACGAATTTGGAGATTTCCAGATGCACCTTGAGTTTGCCACACCTTCAAAGGTCGAAGGCAATGGACAGGGCCGTGGCAATAACGGCGTCAATATCTTCGGACGTTACGAAATCCAGGTGCTCGATTCCTATCAGAACCCCACTTATCCGGATGGCCAGGCATCGGCGATCTAT
>JBQCGE010000140.1:0-6314 GCA_051955955.1 Verrucomicrobiota bacterium | reverse complement strand
CAGCTTGAACTCCGCTGAAAGACCCGCCTTGCGGGTTAGTTCGCGCGAATCATTTACGGCGCTCGGTGCGATATCGAGCCCCGTTGCCACATATCCGGCGCGTGCCCAGGCCCGAACATCATGCCCCCTGCCGCAACCCGGAACCACCACCGTACCGTGCAGCGGGGCAGGGGATGTTTTCAGAAAATCGACCAGGCCCGGCGAAGGTTCACCTTTGTCCCACGCGGTATCTCCTTTTTGATACAGCTCTTCCCAATAATTATTACTCATCTTTTTTTCGGATCGCGAATCACATCATTCGGCAATTCATTACGGTCCCCTGCCTGCCAGGGGAAATTTTTCGAAAGAGCCTCGCCGACTTCGCGAACGGCGTAAACAATTGATTCCGTGCATTTTCCCTCAGCAAGCAATGGCTTCATTCCCGCGCTGATATGCTCCCAAAAATTTTGCCCACATTTTTCGTGAATTCCCTTATCGCCGTAAATCGCGTAAGCCCGCATTGCTGGAGCGAAATAAATTAAAACTGCATTGCGCTGCCTCGTTGCGGCCATGCCAAGTTTTGCAAAGGCCTTTTGCGCGGTGGCGAGAATATCGGTTGGTTTTTCATCAGTCACATAAACGCGTATTTCGCCCGAGGTTCGTTTTTCGGCCTCCGCAATTGCCTTGCTGATTCTTGCGTCGTCCAGAGTTGTTACAAATTCCTTTGTGTTCATGAGCCTCACCATCTGCCGGATGCGCCGCCGCCGCCGGAAAAGCCTCCCCCTCCGCTGAATCCTCCTCCGCCCCAGCTACCACCACCACCACTGCTTCCCCCTCCGCCCCAACCACCGCCACCGCCCCACCAGAATGGTCCGCCCCAACCACCCCCTCGGCGGTTATAAACGTAACCTCTCCGCCGGCGACTAATAGAGCCGATGATGAGAAACAGAATGAAGATGATCCAAAAGAACCCGAACGGAGAACCGTTGTTTTTATTTCGGGAATTAACGGTCGAGCCGGTGCCTTTGTACTCCCCTTTCGCAGCCTGGATGAGCGCATCCACCCCAGCCAGAAACGCGGCATCGTAGTTCCCGTTTTTTAATTGCGGCGTGATCTGGTTCCGGATGATCTGGCTGGCGATTGCGTCAGGTATGGCACCTTCAAGGCCGTAACCGACTTCTATTCGCAATTGACGATCTTGTATGAAAGCAAAAAGAGCCGCTCCATTATTTGTTCCTTTTTGGCCGATGCCCCAGGCCTTGAACACGCGATTTACATAATCCTCAATGCTGGAATCGCTCTGCATTTTTGGATAGATCGCCACGACAATTTGCGAGCCGTCGCTTTTTTCAAGAGCTTCCAGCTTTTGATTCAGCTCATTCTCGATCGGCTGCGAAACAACATTGGCGTAATCGTTGAAATAGTGGGTCGGTTTCGGCGGGATGGTTTCCGCCGCAGAAAGCGCCGCCACGAGGGTGAACCAGAGGCAGACCGCGACAACATTTGGAGCGCGTCGCAACCATGAAAGGCATGCGGTCATCGGTTATCGATTTGTTGCTCCGGCTGTGGCGGGAACATTAGGGACGGAGGATGCACCGGACTTTCCGAAACTGAAGTTCACTTCAGGCGGACGTTCCGCGCCGGCTGTGGCCTGGAAGTATGGCTTCGGATGAAAATTCCTGAACCCAGCGATGATGCTCGCGGGGAATTGTTTGACGTAGGAATTGAATTGCAGAGTTACGTCATTGAAACGGCCACGCTCAACACTGATGCGGTTTTCCGTCCCTTCGAGTTGCGCCTGTAAACTGAGGAAATTCTGGTTTGCCCGAAGCTCTGGATAGCGCTCCACCACCACAAGCAGGCGGGAGAGGGCAGAGCCAAGCCGATCCTGAGCGGCCTGAAATTGTTCCAGTTTCTGCGGATCGGTTGGAGCTTTGTTGGGATCAATTTGAACCTGACCGACCGACGCCCGTGCCTGGATGATGTCCGTGAGAGTGCTTTTCTCAAAGTTTGCTGCCCCTTCAACTGTCTTAACGAGGTTCGGGATCAGGTCTGCCCGGCGTTGATAAACATTTTGGACCTGCGCCCATTGTGCGTCGACTGTCTGGTCCAGTCGCACCATTTTATTATTTACGCGGACGCCCCAGAGCAAAAAGATCACTACCAGCGCGACCAAACCCAATAGAATTACACCTGCGGTTTTCATCCGGTGCAATCGTGCCACCCTTCACTTCTGCTCGCAAGGGTGCGGCCTTTACAATTCGAAGGTAAATTTCTAACTGTCGAGCGTTCGCCCGGTTGCCCTTTCAATCAGGCGTTTGTATTCGGCTGTCTCCACCACTCGCGCCCGCGCCCGGCAATGTTCCTGGAACTCGGGAAAATTCCACAAATTCGGAAAGTCACGGCATTGTTGCGGCTTCACTTCGTTCACCTCGCAACGATTGCCGGAGAGAAAAATGCATTCCCCGTTTTCCTTGTCTTTCAGCGCGAGCCCCTGCCGGTCTGGACGCAAGCGCGTGAATTCACTGATGAAAGCGACTTCACTCATGCCCTTGAATGCAGCCAGTTGGGTGATTTCTGCGTCACTCAATTTGACCTGACCCGGCCAGCGGCAACAGGCAGTGCAGCGGTCGCACTCATAAAAAATCGGCATGGCCGAACTTTATCGAAGAAAATCAAATTGAAAAGGGAGCCGATGGCCTTGTCGCTGACCAGGACACAGGACGCATCGGAAATATGAGCAAATATCGAATTGAACTTGCCCGAGTGGGCATTTTTCAGTCTAGTTCGGGCGGTTGTATTGACCGGATTGACTCGATAACCATAGATGGCGACTACAAAAGAAGCTAAAAACCGCGGCTGTTTTTTTTACGGCATATTGACCTTTGTCCTCGTCTTCATCGGCGTGGTTGCCGGACTTTATTTTGGGACCCGCAAAGCAATTAAAACCGCCGTCGCCAATTACACCACCAATGCGCCAGTGGCCATTCCGCGGCTGACCATTTCCGAAACGGAGCAAAAGCAGGTGGCCGAACGGATTCAGAAGAACGCCGAGCAGGCCATCAAATCCGGGAAGGGCGGCACCATCGCGCTGGATGGAAAAGAGTTGAACATTCTCCTCGCGCAATCCCCAGACTTGAAGAGTTTGGCACCGCACATTTATGTGGAACCTGCCGGCACTAACCTCCAGGCGCAACTCAGCCTGCCGCTGGACCAGTTTAAACTGTGGGAGCAGTTCAGTTCCAAGTTCGGGCCTGAGTTCAAAGGCCGATATTTGAATGGAACGGCGACACTTGGCGTTGCGAGCACAAACGGCCAATTATCGATCCGCTTGCGCGGTTTGGAAGTGAATGGCAAACCGCTGCCCGAAGCATTTATTACGAAAGTTGAAACTCAAAACCTGGCTGCTGAGGCAAACCAGAATACCAATTTCCGCCCCGTCCTCGATAAAATTGATTCGATCCAAATCACGAACAGTCAGGTCGAAGTCCACTTTAAGTAGGTGCTTCTGCCCCACGCAGAAACGAATCAGATCGACATTTTCACTTTCCAGCATCGAAGCAAGTTAGCGACCGTTGGTCGCGAATGATCAATTTGCCTTCCGCGAGGGCAGGGTGGTTCCATGTTTTACCTACGAGCTGTCCACGCGCGACTTCGTTATACTTCTCCGGGTTTGGATCCATTAAAACCGCTTCGCCGAAATCGGTTATAGCCAGCAAGTTTTTTCCGTCGCAAATTACGCTTGAATATTGCGCCCCAAAACCGGGGACTGACCAGCGCAGTTTCCCGTTGGTGGCATCGATGCAGATGAAGTTTTTGTTTTCGCCGTGCGAATAGAGAGCATCCCCCAGCCAGACGGGGGTGCAAAGATTCACCTTTGCCTGCGAATTTTTCCATTTTTGGACCGCTTTGAATGAGCCTCCCTGTTTTTGAATTTCGAAGCAGATCATGCCGAATGTGTGCGAATTGACCACAATTTCGTTGGTGTGAATCACGGGAGTCATCGCATGACGTTTAGCCGCAGTGACGAGTGGCGCGCGCCAAAGAACCTTCCCTGTACCGCGGTCACAGCCAGTCAGCGCATCAGCTGTAAACATCACCACCTGTCGCGTCCCTGCGAGCTCCGCGACCATCAGCGATGAATACGCGGCTTCGTCATCGCCGGACTTCCATTTCACGGCGCCGCTCATTTTGTCCATGCAAACGATCGTTGCTCCGTCCGGGCTTCCTACCGGCACGAGCACATCTTTTCCGTCCAAAATACCGGCACCGTTGTTCCCGCGTCGACTCGCGATGCCTTCGTTCGATTTGCTGCCGCGGAATTTCACTCCGTAATCAGCAAAGTTTAAGCGCCACTCGGTTTTTCCAGTCGCGAAATTCAGGCAACGAAATTCACCATTGCAAGATTGCACGTACACCCGTTCGCCATCGGTGAAGGGAGTTGCCCGAGGTCCTGCGCCCCATTCATCTTCAAACACAGGCGCATAGCCAACATTCCAAATTTCCTTCCCATCCGCTGCGTTCACCATATGCGCGATTTCCTGGCTTCCATTTTCATCCAGGTAAATGACGCGGTTGCTGATGACAATGGGGGAGGAAAATCCTCCGCCAATTTTGATTCTCCAAAGCTGTTTTGGTTCGAGAATGGCCTGGGTGGAAATCGCTTCCCCGGGCGCGGAAAATCCATCGCGATTGGGGCCGCGCCATTGAGGCCAATCGCCCGCAGGGCAGGAAACAGTTGCAAGGAGTGCCAGTAAAAACCAGCGCAACAGGACGAGCGGTTGAAAATGGCTCATGGATGCCGGCGAGGATAGCTCCCTCACCAGGTTCCATCAACCAGAAGCGCAGTGATATTATTGGCCATATCTTCGGCCAGCAGGGGTGCTGCCTGCCGCTCGGCGGATGGGAGGTCCGGGCCGCTGCGCATCGTGGTGCGCCCGTAAACCAGCCGGTCGAGAATCACCCGGCCAGTACCGCGCTCGACAGCCTTAATCTTCGCGTAGAGAGTCAATTCGTAGTCACGAATGGTGAGGATGTCAGCCGGTTGAAAGGTGACTCCGGAACGCTTGAACTCGGTAATCACCCCGTCTACCACGATATCTCCATCCCCTTTCGTGTTCAGCTTGTACGTGCCGTCGCGTTGAATCGCGCGGCGCAAGGCGGTGGCCAATGGCTCGGTCAGGCGCGGTTCCCAGGTGTCATTGCGAAACAAATTGATCTGGATCGAGCGTGAGCCCGCGGGAAGACCATTCGTTGGCCCCAGCTTGTAACCCGCGCACCCGCAAAGGAAGCAGAGGAGCAGTCCGGCGACGAAGGAGTTAACGCTGCGCGGTCTGCTTTGTATTTTTGCGTTTAATGTCTTCAATGCGTTGCCTGGCGAGGTCGGCATATTTCGATTGAGGATCCCGAATTAAAACTTCGTTGTAATACACCAGCGCCCCATCCCAATGTTTTTTCTTCTCATAGAAGCGGGCCACCAGGTAGCTTCCGCGCGCCTGTTCCGTCTTGAGTGTGGAAATTAATTCGCGAGCCTCCTTCACGCGTTCGTCTTTTGGGTAAAGCGCGATGAAGTCGTTGAATGTGGCAATCGCCTGTCCGGCCACGCTTTGATCATACTCAGCGGTTTGCGCCTGTTTGACATAAGCCTGCCCGGCCTTGTAGAGAGCATCCGCGGCCACGCTCTTTTGATCATGGTAACGGTCGGCTGCGGTTTCATAAGCCTTCACCGCTTGTGAGTAGTCACTCTGTTTCTCACGTGCGGTGCCAATATTCATCTGGGCGGATGGCGCAACGTCGCTGTAAGGGCCGTTCTTGATCAGTTTCTGGTACATTTCGACGGTTTTATCCATCGAGGGGAAGAACGGAATGTAGCCCCAAAGTTTGAACCATTGGCCCGCGAGGAATCGATTAGCTATTTGATACTGACGATCCAGGACTTCCTCGTAATTGGCGGTCTTCGGATATTTCTGAAGGAGTTTTTCGTATTCCTTGAACGCCCGTTCGTCCTGCTTTCGCTCTTCATAAGCCCGCCCGACCAGATATTGAGCCTGGGGGGCGTAATCCGAAAAAGGCCAGAGTCGGACGGTGCGTTTTGCTGCCTTAATCGCGAGACGATAATTCTTACCATCAAAAGCTTCCTGCGCTACTTGCAACTGGTCCTCCGCACGGGTCCGAGTCCACTTGCCACCACTGGGGGATTCATAACTCCAGCCCTCCCCCTCGCGATAAACGAGTGGAGCGGGAGTATTCACCGCCAGGAGCAGAAGTGCGGACATGCACAGGAACAGGCGCAAACACCGGCATTGCATGGGGCGAACGGTATAGAAGGGGTCAGG
>JBQCGE010000139.1:0-9027 GCA_051955955.1 Verrucomicrobiota bacterium | reverse complement strand
CACCAGTTGAGAAAGTGAACTTGATCCCAATGGGTGCCGCGCGTTTGCGGATTTCGTCGTTCCCGGTGGCAGCTACCGGATCGGAAGGTCATGAGTGGGCCGCAGCCAAATGAAAATGGCGAAGGCGGCATTTGGTGGGATTTAATGGATTAACGCGAGCCGCCTTCTTCCAAGAGAATTGAAGTTCTCTCAGTGAAGGAAAATCGTCCGAGGCGGTGCGCGAGGCAATCAGCGCCTGCCCTGATTGGCTACGCAGCGAGAGTCTGAGGGTGGCCAGCGGCTCTTAGATTTTAGCGGGATGCGATTGAACTTGAACCGCCTGCGGATTATGAATGGGACATGAACAGCAGTGACTGGCCCGAACAATTTCGAAAGGTTTACGACGCGGCGACGCAACGGTACCAGGCAGGAGAACGGACCCCCGCTAAAATATTTAATGAGGCGGAGCTGAAATTTTTGGCCGGGATTGGCTGCACCGGGCAGGAACTTTTCGACTTCATCGACGACCTTGCGCGATATGGGGAACCGGATTTCCAAACGACGCTGCTGGTCACCGGGGTGCGTAGGGCCTATTTCATGATTGAGCAGAATGGAGTAGCGAGCAAAACCGTTATTTCCATGGACGACCTGCCCGCGAAGCGCGATGAGGTGGATGGAATCGCCTGGCTGCCGCGCCTGATTGAAAAAGCTCGGGCGAAATTGCGCGGTGAAATGCCGGCGGATTTGATGTACGGCTGCGGTGGGGACCGCCCCTTTCTCCGGGAGATGAACATGGAACTTTCCGAGTTTCTCCTGCTCGTCTGGCAATGCGGTGATGACAACCGAAAGATCATTGAGTACGTCAAGAAGCGGCGCGACTCCGCCCGGAGTTGAGCGTGCCGATATTCCGCAAGCCCGCTTGAAACCGGCACCACGACCATTTGTTCCGCATCGTCCGAAGTGGCATGGGGAAATCGCGGCATGGCTGATCTACGCCTGTGGCACTGCGCTTTCGCGCACCTGGCGGCTTCGCTGGCATGATGAAAGCGGCTGCTTCACCGGGAAAGAAAAGGGTCCGTTGATTTTTGCGATCTGGCACAATCGGCTCGCGCTTGCTCCATCATTTTGCCGTTATGGATTCGCCCGGCGGGAATCACCCGGAGCGGCGGCATTGATCAGCGCCAGTAAAGATGGGGCACTGCTGGCTCGGACATTGGAGCACCTTGGGCTTTCAGCGGCGCGAGGTTCATCCAGCCGACGCGGTGCGCAGGCTTTTCTGGAACTCAGCACGTGGATCAAAAAGGGATATCATGTGGCGATTACCCCGGACGGGCCGCGCGGGCCGAAATACCGAATTCACGACGGGATATTGGCGCTGGCCCAGCTTACTTCGACAGCTATTGTGCCGCTCGGCGCGGAAATTCGCGGGAAATATGTTTTCAAAAGCTGGGATGCTTTCCAGCTTCCCCTCCCCTTCGCGCGGGTGGATATGTATTTCGGCAAGCCGATCTCTGTCCCGCGAGACTTGAGCGAGGAGGGGCGGCGGGAATTGGCTGCACAACTAGCGAGTGCGATGGAACCGATCAACCGGGATTAGCGGGCACATTCCCGAGCGCTTCGATTAAATCTTCGATGCCCCAGCTAGGCTTCTGGATTTGATCGGCGGCGGCACCGTGTTGCCAAACGGCGTATTCAATCGCGGTTTTTGGGTCAAGGTGCGACTGCGCAAGCAAACCGCCGATGTAGCCCGCGAGCAAATCACCGCTTCCCCCCTGGGCCAGATACGGGTTGCCTGAGGAATTCACAGCAATCGGCCCGGAGCTTTTTCCGATCAAAGTTTGATGCCCCTTCAACACCACCCAGCAACTGCCATGGCGTTCGGACAAAGTGCGCAACGCTTTGGGACGATTCGCCTGAACTTCGGAGATGTTGCAACCGAGCATTCGCGCTGCTTCCCCGGGATGTGGCGTAATGACGCGCGGAAATTTGGGATCCATCTTCCAGGAGGGTTCAAGCCAGGCAAGGGCGGAAGCATCCACGACCATTGCGCCTTCAAACGAACGCCATTGTTGATTGAGGAACTCCTTCCAATCCTTCCCTAAAGTTGGTGAGGCGAGGCCGGGCCCGATGACGATGCAATTGCATTTTTCCGGCAGGTTTGAATCCGACGACCAGGGATGAACCATTTGAGCCTGGAGTTGGCTGGCGATGGGAATGTAAACGGCACTTTCGCAAAGAACGGTGATCAATCCCGGCATCGCTTTGGCCGCGCCGCGAGCGGAGAGGATTGCAGCGCCATGGTACCCGGCACTTCCCGCAATGACAGCGACATGGCCATAAGTTCCCTTGTGGCCATCGACGCGGCGGCGTGGTGGAAAGTTGGCAAAATCGGCAGCATTGATCCAGAGCTGTTCCGTTTCTCCGGTCCAGGGAACAAACCCAACATCACCCGTGACTTCCAGGCGACCGACGTAACGCGTTGTTTGCGGGGATAAAAGGGCGGCCTTTGGCGCACCCACCGTTAAGGTAATGCTTGCTTCTATCGCGGCGCCTTCCGGTTCACCATTGTTCGCATTCAAACCGGAAGGAACATCGATGGCGAGAACGGGGAGTTTTGCGGCATTGAGCGATTGAATTAAGGCGACCCAGTCGGAGCTGAGGGGACGGTTAAGGCCAATGCCGAACAACGCGTCGATGACGAGGTCGGGATTATGGCGGAGTGCTTCTGTAAGTTCCTGAAGTTGCGGGCCGGGGTTGGTGATGTTGAGGAGGCTAATCTCTCGATCTGCCAGATGCGGAATGGCAGCGCGGGCGTCATCACCGTTGTGGCCTTTGCCAGCGAGAATGAGAATTCTTGCCGCTGGTCTGGTAAGGCGTTTGACGACCGTGGCGATTTCACGGCCAACGGATTCGATGACTTCCATTTCCGTTCTCCCGGAGGCCCATGTGGATTGCTCCCACTGACGCATTTGCTCAATGGTGAGCACTGGCGTTGACATGAGAGCAACTTACGATTTGCGGGGCGGAGATGGAACTACAATTCAGATGCCGGACGGCGGAACTGAACGCGCGTAGCCACTGAATCGGGACCGGTGCGGTTGAGGCGAATCGGTTCTTTGCCGAAGCGAAGCGCGGCGCTGTAGAGGAAGGGAGAGCGACGCCAAAGTTGACGGCTTTCCGTCAGGTCCTGAGGCATTCCTGCGACTGAATCGGGCGTAAAAAGCGGCGTTTTCATGAGCGCGCCCAACTTAATCAGCGGAGTAAATTTGCCTATCCGGCGCAAGCCTGTAAGGGATTTAATTAGCCGCTGAACGAAGCATCGGGAAGCAACTGAACACTGGTTGGAACGCAAATTCTCTTGCTATTTGGAAGGTGAGAACTAATCTAGCGCCAATCCAATTATTTGTGATTCAAATTACCGCCAGGCTAATTCCTGTTCCAAGCCGCGATCCGTTTTTTCACTTTGCCTCACACTGATTAATACTACACACCAACCCAAACGCCAGGCCTGCTTCATTTGACGAGGCAGGCCTGGCACCTCGGCTGAGGAAGGTGTGAAACAGACCCAGAGAATCGAACAGCAGGACGACAGGTTTCTGCTAGAGGAGGCCTCGGAATAGCCCACAGAATTTCTCGATGGCTTTAATATGCCACGGTCGCTTCCTGAATAATTCCGGCGTGATGTGAATGGATTTGGTCTTGTCCTGCTCAAAAATTTCGATTTGTTTGGCGGCGAATTCCTTGTCGAAGACGTTGATGTTAGCCTCGCCATTTATGCGGAATGAACGGTCATCGAAATTGATGGAACCGCACGTAACCCAAACGTCATCGACGATCATGACCTTGCAGTGATATTTGGAGGGTTGGAATTCGTAGAATTCGACGCCAGCATCGAGCAGTTTATCCCAGCGGGAACGAGCAGCGCGTCGGACGATGTTCCAATCAATACGGCCCGGGGTGATGATCTCCACTTTGACGCCCCGTTTACGGGCTTCAATGAGCATATCGATTGCGAGATTATCCGGAACGAAATAGGAATGAGAAAGCCGGATGGTCTTGCGTGCGGCGGCGATGGAATAGAGGTAAAGGAGACGGGCATTTTCAGCCCCGTCCTCGGGCCCACTTTTAAAACATTGGGCGGAGATACCACCTTCCCCTGGCAAATACGGGAAGTAGTCGTTGCCGTGAAGGACTTCCGATTCCACCCGTAACCAGTTATCCATGAACACACCCTGAATTTCGCCAACTACAGGGCCCTCGACTCGAAATTCAGTATCCCGCCAATTATGAGGGTTAGTGGCGTTACCATCCCACTCATCGGCAATGCAAATGCCGCCAATGAACCCGACTTTGCCATCGACAACGAGCGTTTTGCGGTGGCTGCGGTGGTTCCATGTCCAGAAGTTCCAGAAGTGGATGGGATTAAAAATCCGAAGTTCGACCCCGGCCATTTTTAATTTTTTTCGGTCGGAATGCTTCAGTTTCCATGCGCCGAAACTATCGACAATGCAATGGACCTTTACACCCGCGCGGGCACGCTCGCTCAAGGCTTCAATGAACTTGTCGCTGAGATTGCCGCTCCGCCAAATGAAATTCTCGAAGGTGATGGAGTTACTCGCATTGCGAATTGCCTCCAACATGGCAGGAAAAATTTGAACGCCATTGATGAGGGCAGTGACTTTGTTGCTATGTGTCGTGCTGGCATGGAGTTGCTGGCCCATGCTCCGGAGGAATTGCGGAGCTTCAACGCTGTAGTCAGTTTCGATGGGAGTACGAATGATCTTCTCCATCGCGGGAGCGGAGAAGACCATCAGCGCCAACAGGATCAAACCCAGGCAGCGGGCCATGCGAAAACGAACGTTCATGCTCAAAAGCTTTTGAAGCTACAAGGTTGATTTTGGAAAGCAAAAGATTATTCAACCAAAATTGGAGAGAATTGAAGAAATCAGGTGCGGCTTCGTTTCCCTGAGTTCAAATCGACGCAGCGAATTTACCCAATGATGAAGAGTGGATCAGCGCGAGACAACGCGGAAGGCGGAGGAATCGAGGTTCAAATCGGTGCGCCAGCGAATGATTGGGCCATTGGCGATTCCATTGGTCCACAACACCCACGAACCGGCGGTGGACTTTTGCTCAATTTGAATGGATTGGCCGTTGTGAACAGGGAGGCCGATCCAGTAGCCCGGTTTTATTTCGGCAGGTGAAACGTAGACGATCTGTTGCTGGCTGACCTCGTCCGTGAAGAAATTCGACAAAACGTGACTGGCGATTTTTCGGCCCATCTCCATTCCGTCGGTGAGTGCGCTGGGGAAGTGAATTCCGCCATACATGCGGGAGAGGCTGATTTCCGTGGCACAGGCCATGAACGAATCGTAGCTCTTCTTTTGGCCAGGAAGGCTGTCGGACGGAACGGTGAAGTGGTAATGATCATTTTTGAGAAACGCGGCAAGAACCGTTGCCGCAGCCGCGCTGAATGCGCTATGACCGCTGACATATTCCGGAAAAGCGGGAGTATTGAGCAGCGGACGCCAGTTTTTATCGGGAATTGTGTCGGGATTATTATCGGTATCCCCCATTCGAATGGCGGTCACTGGGCGCCAGAAATTGTAGTAATACTTGGCTTCCCAGCAGGCGATTGCGGAGTCAGCCATGGCGATATTCAGGATGGCGAACAGGCGCACTTTTTCGGGAATGGAAAGCTTTGCGGTAGTGGAGACTTCCTGGGCGACCTGGTTCCAATGGCCAGGAGGGGTGACGGTGTAGGAGAAATCGGACCAAAACTTTGCGCTTTCGGTTTGTTCTGGAGTTCGGCTGGAGCTGTTGATTCCGCCCCACTTAACCAATTCGTTATAATCTTCAGCGAACCTGGGTGAATCGACTTTGGGAGGCCCGGGCGGTCGGAATTGCGCTCCGCTGACCATGGAAAATGGAGTGACGAAGCACCATGCGGGAAGGTCGGGCGGACGGAAAAAAGGCATGGTGCGCCGCCATGCGCCGGGTTCAGTTTTTGGGATATATGGAACGGTGGTGCTGTGACCATCATCAGAGCGCCAGTCGATCCAGGCTTTGCCAATCTCGGCACCAAGACGTTCGGCGGCGGAGTTATCCGCCGTCTCGGGGATTTGTTTGCGAATGTCCGAATAAATTTCATCGAACTTACCCACGCGGCTGGGATGGAGTTGACCTGCGATATAGCGGGCGGCGGAGTTCAAGGCAGGCAGAAGCGGCACCCCCTTTTCCACATGATAATTGTAAAAAAAGGGCCGGCCTTTTGCCTGGCTGACAATGGAGGCATCGTAAAGCGCGCCGTGAAAAATGGCGAGGTTACGAGCAGCGAGACAAGGGGAGGTATCTTCCGTGCGGATGGAATCGAGCAGCGCGTTATTCCATCGTTCAACCAAATCCGGCTCGGACGCCTTCAAGGCTAATACGCCCGAAAGCATTGCTATAATGATGGAGAACCTCGCAAGGAGGATTGGATTTAAAAGCCGGATCATTGGTGCATCAGTTATTAATGGTGAAACTGGCGAAGGCCTGAAGAGTGCCGATGCCCTTGGGGACAGTGACGTTAAATGTAACACTCCCGTTATTTATGTTTTGAGCTGGGGGAGTGACCACGCCGGTGCTGGTTGCAATGCGTAAATTAACGGGTGTTCCGTTGGGGATGTTCGTTCCCTGGACCACGACGTTGACCGCTCCGGCATCGGTAAAGATTACGTCTGGCGTGAGAGTATTCCCTGTTGGGGGCTGAACCACGTTCACTCCCTTAACGCTGACAATATTCAGAGTGCCAACGGTGTTGAAATCGGTGGAACTCACGGGGGCGCTATTCACACTGGTGGGCTGGGTTGAACCGGCGAGGGTGCGGTAATAGGCTTCAAAACGAATTCGCCCATCGGGAGTGGCATCGACCGAACCGGAACCGGTGACGCGATCCGCGCGGAGGAGAATACTGCCGCCGGAACCACGTCCGCCCTGGCTCGCGCCGGACCATTGGCGGTCACCACCACGGGAGTAAATTGCGCCATTGATGACGATGTCGCGAGAGGAAGCGATGAGGATCGCGCCGCCGCCGCCGCCGCCGTTGCCGCCGTCGATGGTGTCATTGGAGGCACCGCCGCCGCCGCCCGAACCGCCAATGAGTGGCTGGATGTAAATATTTCCGTATCCGCCGGGGGTCGTCGCATAAAGTGCTGATTTGCCGTCGCGAATGTTTCCATCATTGACCGGCTGGGTACCGGGCAAGCCGCCACCCGGGCCCTGGCCAGGGGATCCGACGTAAGAACCGGAACGATTCAGACGAATGCCGCCATGTCCGCCATCAAATCCACCTGGACCCCCTGCCCCACCCTTCCCTTCGGGGAGGCTGTTGTCACCGAAACCGCCGTCGAGCTGCAACGCTCCATCAATTTGAACATTGTCGGAAGCGAGCCAACGAGCGGGTGTGTTGCCGGAATTTTTTGTGAAGAGAACCGTCACGCCGCTGGGGACATTGATGGTGGTATAATTCCAGATCCCATTTGCGCGCCCGGTCATGTCGAACCATTGGGTGCGTCCGCTGATAAATTTCCAATCCGAACCGTTCCACTGCCACATATCGGCGCTCAAGCCGTCACCGCCGACGCTTTGGCCGCCAAAGAGGACAACTTTGTTGAGATTGCTGTCGAAAACCATTTCGGTGTTGTAGAAAGCAGGTGGAACATTGATGGGAGATTGGGCTATCCAGTTGGAACCGTTCCAGATGTATGTGCCATTCCTTCCTTCGCCCGCGAAAAGGACCACGTTCTTATGAACCGGGTCATAAACCATGCCGCCGCGCCCGCTGCGGGGAGGCGAGTCCTGTGGATTGACCTTGCTCCATGTAGTCCCGTCGTAAATGTAAGTGCCATCATAGCCAAGAAGGACCACATTTTTACGCTCGGCATCGAAAGCAGCGATATGTTGATCCCATGTGGGAGGGGGGTTCGGGACGTTGGGATTGGTCCATGTAGTTCCATCGAACAGCCAAGTGTCGTTGCCGACGCCATTGCCGCTGAAAATCATGATTTTATTGCGCTCGCTGTCATAAACCATGGGAAAATAGGCGCGCGGAACCGGACTGCTCGGAGGCTGGAGCTGAGTCCAGGTTACGCCATCCCACGACCATGTGTCGGCGAGCTTGACATTATTTGCATCCTGTCCACCAAAAAGAATCACACGCCCGCCGTTCCATGGGACGTAGACCATGGCTGCGCCCTGCCGCCGAGTGGGGCTGTTGGCGGGGTTGAGCTTCGTCCAATTCGTTCCGTCCGAGACCCAGGTATCCCCGAGTACGCCGCCCGCAATAAGGTTCTGGTTGAAGCCGCCGAACAAGACCATTTGCTTGCGGGTGGAATCGTACGCAAGCGCGTGGAAGTAACGTCCGCCGACCGGAATGGTTTTGAAGGCGAGCGGACCGTCGGCACCGGTGGAGCCGCTGCTGTAAGGCAGGTCGGTTTGTGCCTGGGCGTTGGCGAGGGTGAGGCCCGCAACGAGCATCGCGCCCAGGATCATCACGCTGCGTTCAACGCAATTTGGGAGTACTTTCATAATTGTTCTTTGGTTTTAAAGATTATTGATTGGTGTAACTGACCAGCGGGGAGACAACGAACCAGTCGCTATTCGTTTCGGGCACGGCATTCAAATAACTGGCGGTGGGTGAAAAGAGCATGAGCTGCAAACTCTGCGGCAACGTTTCCGGCTCGCTGTTCAAATAAGATGCGGTTGGCGAAAAGACGCTCAATTGAAGCGAGGCAGGCAGCGACTCAGGCGCGCCATTCAGGTAGCTGGCCACCCCTGAAGAAACCTCAATGTTGGTCGAGGGTGGGAGCGAGTCGGGAGCGGCATTCAGGAAAGCAACGATCGAGGATGTAATCTGTTCCCTGAACCCATCCGTTGCGCTGATTGGGCTGGTGCCGTCGAGCACTTCACTCGCATCGTCGCGGCCATCCTTGTCGCTATCGGCATTGAAGGGACTAGTGCCGGCTTGCTGTTCCTGTTTGTTGGTCAAACCATCCAGATCCGGGTCTT
>JBQCGE010000138.1:0-4740 GCA_051955955.1 Verrucomicrobiota bacterium | reverse complement strand
AGCGGCAGAATTAGGGGACAAGGCACCGGAACTGGAGATATCCAAGTGGATTAAAGGAGAACCGGTCAAGGTGACGGGCGATGGCACGTACGTGGTTGAGTTTTGGGCAACGTGGTGCGGCCCGTGCAAGGTCAGCATTCCGCACCTGACTGAAATGCAGAAGAAATACAAGGATGTGGCGTTCATCGGCATTTCGGATGAGAAAGAGCCGCTGGTATCGAAGTTCGTGGAAGATATGGGCGACAAGATGGATTACCGGGTGGCCATTGATGACAATCGCCAGACCAGTCAGGCTTACATGGCTGCTTTTGAACAGAACGGCATCCCTCATGCCTTCGTGGTGAAGGACCAGAAAATCATCTGGCACGGGCATCCAATGGATCGCCTGGACGAAACGTTGGCTGAAATTACCACCGGAAAATACGATTTGGCAAAAGCCAAGGTTCGGTCGCAGGTCGAGGCGCTTCACGAAAAGTTCCAGGAAGCGGCATTCACAGGAGATGAAGCGGGCGCGGATAAATTAGCCAAAGAGATACAGGAAAAGCTCGGAGGGCAGGAGTTCAAAGGAGTTTTCCAGAATGATAAATTTGACCCCGCCGCGGAAAAGAAAATGCTGAAGGTGGAGCGGCTGAAGCAGGAATATGCACGAGCCATTGCTCAAGGCGATAAAGAAGTGGAGAAGACCGCCGGTGATCAGTTGAAGACACTGGATCCTTCCACTTCTCTGGAAGATTTGAGAGGGCGGGTGGAAACCTCCAAACTGCTTCGCGAATATGTTACCGCTGCAACCGGTGATACCCCTAAATCGAACGCTGGCGAAATCGGTTCACGGCTCGCGGAAAAATTGGCTGGGCATCCGGACATGGCAAACCAGATCGCCTGGGGCATCCTGACGAGTGACGATATTATAAAGCGCGATTACCCTTTAGCACTCCGAATAGCTCGACAGGCGAGTGAAGATACTCAGTATAAGAATGCCCAAATCCTCGATACCTACGCGCGCGCGTTATTCGATTCCGGGAAGAAAGAAGATGCAATTGAAACGCAAAAAAAAGCCGTAGCTTTGGCTGAAGGAGCAGAAAAGGAAGCCCTGGACAAGACCTTAAAAAAATACCAGCAATAAAAGTTCCTCCTGGTAAAAGCAAAACGGCCCTAGAGCAATCCAGGGCCGTTTTCGTTTGGATTAGAAACTTCTTAAATTTCGTTCCAGGAGGCAACCTTGTACTGAACGGGACCTTCCGTTCGACCCAGCATCTCATCATAATGGAATTGAAAGTTTCCATTGAATTCGGCCGAGTTCGCCACGACTGCTCCAACCACATCGTAGATTGTGGAGCCGCTGCCATTTAAGCTTAAATTTGCATTTGGCGCATAGATAATACCGGTGAAAGCCGCATTGCCGCTGAGCGACATGGTTTTGGAACTTGGCAAGCCGTAAAGAATGAACTTAGTGGCATTCTGCGACATGTTCATAATTCCGTTGCCGGCCAGGGAGACACTGCCGCTCACGTAAACCTTCAGGCTGGCGCCGGGAAGAATCGTGATTTGCGAATTGCCATTCATGCTCCAGCTTCCATTGATATAGAGAACGGTATCGCCTTTCACCAGGAATTCGCTATTTCCGCTCATTGATAAAGAGCTCAGTTGATAATTACCGCTATCCGTAACGTAGGAGTAATTCGAGGTGGTCGTGGTCGTATTAGTGGTTGTTGTATTATAGGTGTAACTTAGTCCTGTGTAGGAATATCCAGTGATAACCACGTAATCATAGTAAACAACTGTTTTTGCGTTCTTCCCTTTACCTGTCACAACGTTGCGCGAAACAACATTTCCAATATATGTTCCAGCGGCCGGATAGGTTGTGCTGCTCATCGAAGCAGTGTTTGTTGTTAGGGTTCCACTCCAAATCGCTGGTTTTGTTGCAGTGGTGATGGTTGTTATATTGGTGGTTACGCCTCCTGGCGGAATGGGAGTGGGCAATGTGGTCGAAGTGACCTGTGAATTAAGGTAAGTATAGTTTGTCACTGTGACATTTACATTCTGGCTCGGAGCTAATCCTCCTCCGCTGAATGGAAGCGAGACGTCATCCAGCGCCAGGTTGAGGTCATTCGCGTAATGGCCAGGCTGGATGCCAGAGTGGCTTGCAAGCCATGCCGCGTCGCCCACATTTCCAGTGGCAGTTCCGTTTGGGCCGGTTCCGGCATATCCCCAGACGCCAGCTCCTTCCAGATAAACATTATCCGTGACAGAGCCTGCATAACCCATGTCATGAGCTTTCGCAGGATCATATTTGCCATTCGTATTGTATAACGGATTGGTGCTGTCAAAGCTGTCGATTTTCGTGTTGCCATTCATGGATAATGAACGGCGGGTAATGATTCCTTTATATAGCGAGCCAGTTTTGGTGGTTGTAACCGTCACTTTGCGGGTCAAGGTTTTTTGAGTAATTGCATCCTGGACTTTGCCGATCGAGGTGATTGTGGGTTGGTTTAATCCATCGATATAAACCTCGTAGCTCGATTCTCCAAGGGTGCGCTGCATGTAGTATTTCCCATCTTTCAAGGTCCAGCCATTCGTATCTCGCGCGCCATTCCCGATTTTATTCAAGTGGGTTAAGGCTTCTTCGATTCCCGCTTCGCTCATGGGTATGCTCGCGTTCCAATATTGCGAACGGACGACGGAGCGGTTTTGGTACTCGACCAGTTTCATATAACTGGCCAGCGCCGTTCCGAGCACAGCCGTCACTACAATCGTGACCAGCAAGGCGCTGCCTGACTTTTTGTTGAAACGAATCTTCATGGTTACTGTTTCCGAATTACGATTTTGGCAGACTGAACACTCTCACTGTTGATCAAAGTTCCGATTAACGAACGCGAGCAGATCCAGGAGACCTGGACGATCTTTGCTGCACTTTCATTAATGGTGACGGGGTATTGATCATAGGACCCCCCAACGCTGTTCCGTTGGAAAATTTGGAAATCAAGGAAGTTGCAGTTTTCGAGCAAGGTTGTTTTCACCCCATTGGTGTCGGTCATGGTAAGTAGCAGGGTGTCGGGGTTATAATCAAACGAGAGCTTCTTGGTGTGGTAACTCAACACCACGCTATGGGAATTCCAGTCCAGCACTCCATCTGCCTCCCGGGTAATTTGTGTCAGCCGATCGAGTGCGTTACGGCTGTTTTTATCCAGCTCCATATAATTGGAGATCGCGGTAAAACTGCGGATGGTATAAACCGAGAGCATGCTGACCGCGGTGAGCGCAAGGAAACCCACGCTCATGGCGATAACCAACTCCAACATCGACAATCCGGCCTGGTGCCGGCGCGATTTAGAAATAGATGTAATTTTGCATTCCATTTTGACCTACCAATGTTTGCATTTGCCGATTTCGAATGGCGCTGCCGTTTGTCCACGTCAGGGAAACGGTAATCATCCGCATATTCGTTGCGTATTCACTCGAAACGGGCGCATTTCCGATCGAAACGCTTCCGTAATAAACGAGTCCGCCACTCTGGAAATTGGTCACACTGGTTTGCAGTGTTCCGTTTGAGTTTGTCCCAATCACGTTCGTGATCGAGGTTGGAAAAAATGGAGCAGTGAAAGTGGGTGGAATAAACCCGTTCGAATTGATCTGTTCCCAACTGTAAAGGCGGATTGTTTCCAGCTTTTCCAGAAGAATTTGGTTGGCCCGGAGATTTTCACGGGCGGAGTTCACCACAGTGAAGCTCGATCCAATTCCCGCATAGAGCGAAACAAAGGTAATGCCAATGATCGCCATGCATACGATTACCTCAATCAATGAAAATGCGCTTTGACCCTTGCTGGATATTTTATCTAGTTTCATGCTCGGCGTTTTACCCCCACATGGGGATGAATCAGCAAAGCGAGTTCAGCAAGCGTGCTGCCATGCTCATGAAACAGGCCGTCTATCCCGGAAATAGGGCCGAAAGACTCTGAACATATAGACCCATAGGGGGAGCTTTATCTATCGTGTGCCGAGTCATGCTTATCGCGAATGCGAATTATGCAGCTTCGCAATAGTGGAAGACTGCCTTTGTCTCACTTCTGAGAATTTCCGCTGGTGAAGGGTATTTTTTACAAAACCTGCAACTTCCCTTTTCCCAACCGTGTTCTATGATCGAAACCGGGAGTCCACCGGGTCCGTGGACATGTAGATGAACGCCACTGAAGCATTTGAACAGTTCGTGAAGAATTACCAGAACATGGTATTCACAACTGCATTGCGCCTGACCGCCAACCAGGCTGAAGCGCAGGATATTTCGCAGGAGGTCTTTCTGAAGGCTTACCAGCGGTTTGAGGAATTGCACAGCAGCCCCACAGTGGGTGGCTGGCTTCGGACCGTTACCACGAATCTGTGCCTGAACCACCTCACACGTTATCGGAATCGATGGCGGTTCTTTTCGGAATTGTTCGCGGATGATTCGGAAGAAGACCATCCAGCCTTCGACCTTCCCGCTCCGGAGGTCACGGGCGAATATCTCACGGAAGTGGACCAGCGCCGCGTGCTGGAGGAAGCCTTAATGAAATTGCCTCCAGGCCAGCGCATCCCGCTGGTCTTATATCATTTTGAAAACAAGTCGTATGATGAAATTGCCGAATCTCTCAAAATCTCCTTGAGCAAGGTTAAGACCGACATCTTCAGAGGCCGTGAAGCACTCAAACGCAAGCTAATGCTGCGCGGCGCGGCGGAAGAGATTCGTGAGGACTTTGCCTCGCAAAA
>JBQCGE010000137.1:0-3637 GCA_051955955.1 Verrucomicrobiota bacterium | reverse complement strand
AAGCGGATTACTCGCTCTCGATTGGTGGAATGGAAACCGATCCATCCTGGTAAACGCGGATTTAACCGGGTTGATTCTGGGGCTGAATCTGGAAACTCAGCCGCATGAAATTTACCGCGCTCTGATCGAGGCTACTGCTTTCGGCACGCGACAAATTGTCGAGGCATTTACTGGCAGAGGTATCGCAATTCGAGAGCTGTATGCCTGTGGAGGGCTCGCGCAGCGCAATCCCGTTTTAATGCAGATTTACGCCGACATTTTGCAACGTCCGATTAAAGTGGCTGGCGTGCAGGAGGCGAGCGCCTTCGGTTCCGCGATGTTTGCGGCAGTGGCGGCGGGTTTGCATAAAAATATTCAATCCGCTGCTCGTGCCATGGCACCCGCGCCCAGAGTCATTTACAAGCCGAACCCAAAGCATCGATGCATTTACGACGCTCTTTTTGCCGAGTACAAAAAGCTGCACGATTATTTTGGCCGGGGTGATAATCCGGTGATGAACAGGCTCACTCAAATGCGAGGGGACCGGCTATGATCGAGGTGCGTCCAGCAAAGCGGCAGGATTGCGTTGGCATTCTGGAAATTTATAACGACGCGGTTTTAACCACGACCGCGACTTATGATTACCGCCCGCGAACACTGGCGCACCGTCAGGCGTGGTTTGATGATCATCAGCAAACGGGTCTTCCAATCTTTGTCGCCACGCACGAGGGACGGGTCATTGGGTGGAGCGCGGTCAATCGCTACCATGACCGTGTGGGGTATCGATTTACAGCCGAGAACTCAATCTACATCGCAGCGGATTGGCGTGGCAAAGGTGTAGGCAAAGCTTTGCTCGAACCAACATTGGACGCCGCAAAAGATTGCGGATTGCACGCGATCATCGCAGCAATTGATGCAAGCAATGAAGCGAGCATTCGGTTGCATCGCAAGTTTGGGTTTATGCCCGTAGGCCACTTCAAGCATGTCGGATATAAATTCGGGCGATGGCTCGATGTGATCTATCTCGAATTGCTCCTCCCGGAACCGCAGGTGGACCCGGATCACGACCCTCACTGAGACGCGAGTTCCGGCACAATGGGGGCAGGGGGCTCAGCAGGCATGCTTTTGTTCAGTAATGTCCGCAGGAGAATTATTGCGGCAGAAGCAGCTACGATCCACACCGATACAACCTGGGAGAAAGTCATTCCCCACGCGTAGATTTTATTATCTGCCCTGAGAAACTCAGTCCCGAACCGAATGAAAGCATAACCCAGCAACAGGGCGAGGGATGCGTTTCCCGGTTTTTTTGGACGGCGGGAATACCGGTGCACCCCAAAGGCTAAAAGCGCGGCAAGCGCAGCTTCATAAAGTTGAACGGGGTGAACGGGAAGCGATCGCGAGCTTGTCTCTGAGATCAAACCCAGTTCCCGATGTTGTTTATAAATTTCGCTCCCTTTGGGAAAGGTGACTGCAAATGGCCAGTCTGGCTGGGAAATAGTTGGGAAAGTATAAATCCGGTGAATTGCTGCTGGATTTTCCAAGGTCTGCAACTGAGCGGGCGTCACACAAACATCACCCCAGCAACATCCGCCGAGGAAACATCCGATCCGTCCAAAAGCCAGCCCAACGGCGACCGAAGGGGCGAGGCAATCCATCAGAGAAACCAGCTTTATTTTGCGCATCCACGCATAACCGACAACCACTCCGATGCAGAAAATGAACCCCCCATAAAAAACCAGGCCATCTCCCTTCCAAAATTTTAATGCCTCAAAGAGTGGCAGCTTTGCATAAAACAAACGGGCAAATAAACGCGCCCCAAATAGCCCGGCAATAGGGAGTAATAAACTGAGATTGTCGATTTGCGCAGGGCGGATGCTGTAAGTGCGCGCTCGGCTCCTGGCGAGCAGCCACCCGCCCAGAAACCCCAGCATCATCATGAGCGAGTAGGAATCTACGTAGAGAAGAAAATGCAAGGCCGGTTTCATAAACCCGCTCCCTCATTCACCCGCGCCAAAGCAGCAGGTGATAATCCCGAACCATTAATGAAACCGGCCAAAATCATAAATCCTCCACCCGGCCTTGCAGGAATTTTTCCGACCAACAATGCACCCTGGTCGGAGGAACCTTCCGGGTGGAGGCATAAAAGTGGCCTGTGCCAAACACAGGCATGTTTCGTCTAGGCATCAGCCGAGCACTTGCAGTTGGCGTTATCTGCCTTCGGGGTGAAGGACGGCGTGGACACGGCGAAGCCGATAGCCACGGCGACCGCTATCTTGATAAGTGTTAACATAGTTGGTTTTTTTCCTTGGACACCTGAGCCGCTTGCGCGCAGCAAGCTCTGAGACTCACGTGCTTTCCGTCGGTAGTAAACAAAAGCAAAAGCCCCGCTCATAGCGGGGCTGGCCTTTAAAGAAGCGTACTAAATCCCTTGAGTGTGCATCAGGCTTTTCCTGACGCACAGGGAGAGGGCGACTAATCTTCGACGGCGGTCAATTTTGCAATCACGCTGAAATCTTCCAACGTTGTGATATCTCCACGAACTTCGTTTCCGGCGGCAATCTGTTTCAATAGCCGGCGCATAATCTTTCCCGATCGCGTTTTCGGCAGGCCTTCAGCGAATCGAACATCATCCGGCTTGGCTACTGGACCGATTTCCCTGGCGACATGATTCCGAATTTCATCGCGCAGAGAAGGATCCGCTTTGACTCCCGTTTTCAAGGTAACGAATGCGACGAGCGCCTGTCCTTTTAGTTCATCTGGACGTCCCACGACCGCTGCTTCGGCTACCTTTGGATTGCTGACAATTGCGCTTTCCACTTCCGCAGTGCCGATTCGATGACCGGCAACATTGAGCACGTCATCGATTCGGCCAACGATCCAGAAATAGCCGTCCTGATCCTGTCGGCATCCATCCCCGGTGAAGTAAGCATCCTTAACTTCGCTCCAGTAAACCTGCTTGAATCGTTCCGGATCACCCCAAATCCCACGGAGCATGCTCGGCCACGGTTTGCGGATGATCAATTTGCCGCCGCTGTTGCGCGGCACGGGTTGTCCTTTGTCGTCCACCACTTCCGGCAGGATGCCAAAGAACGGTAAGGTTGCGCTTCCAGGTTTAGTCGGCGTCACCCCCGGGAGCGGAGTGATCATGATGTTGCCAGTCTCCGTTTGCCACCAGGTATCGACAATCGGACAACGTTTTCCACCGATGACTTCATGATACCAAATCCATGCCTCGGGGTTAATCGGTTCACCGACGGACCCAAGCAGGCGCAACGAGCTGAGATCGTGTTTTTTCGGCCATTCCACACCCCACTTCATAAAGGCGCGAATTGCCGTTGGAGCGGTGTACATGACCGACACCCGATATTTTTCCACTATCTCCCAGAACCGGTCTGGCTCCGGCCAGTTCGGAGCGCCTTCATACATGAGGGATGTTGCGCCATTCGCGAGGGGACCGTAAACGACGTAGCTATGGCCAGTGACCCAGCCAATGTCCGCGGTGCACCAGTAAACATCCTTTTCCTGCAGGTCAAAAACATAGCGGGTCGTTAATTTTTCGCCCAAAAGATAGCCAGCGGTGCTGTGGATAATCCCGTTGGGCTTCCCCCTGCTGCCCCTGGTGTAGAGAATTAAGAATGGCGCTTGAATGTGAATTTTT
>JBQCGE010000136.1:0-3487 GCA_051955955.1 Verrucomicrobiota bacterium | reverse complement strand
CCCACGCGCGTGCCCGCATCGAGAGTGGTAAGGATAAATAGGGCTTCAAACATAATGGCAAAGTGGTACCAAAGTCCCAGCCACTTGCCATGAGTGACCTCCGCAAAGATGGAGGCCATGCCAACTGCCAGGGTTGCGGCGCCGCCCGTTCTGCCAAACAACGTTTTTTCCTGCACTTCGTCAGCGAGCGAATGCATTTGCTCAGCGGTAACTGTAAAGCCCGCGGCCTGAACCTTTGAAATCGTATCCTGCGCGACGGCTTCTGGAGTCGCGCCCTGGCCTTTGACGTTCATGCTCAGGTACACCCCGGGATCCAGCGAGCAGGCAGCGACCAGAGCCATGATTGCGACGAGTGATTCCAGAAGCATCGCCCCATAGCCAATCGGTCGTGAATAATTTTCGCGGGTGATGATTTTTGGTGTGGTGCCACTGGCAATGAGCGTGTGAAAACCGGAAATTGCGCCGCAGGCGATGGTTATGAAGCAGAAGGGAAAGAGCTTGCCCGCAACGACCAGGCCAGTGCCATCCACGAACTTCGTCAACGCTGGCATTTTCAAATCCGGCAGTATCACGAAAACACCGAACACAAGCGCGAAAATAGTTCCGAGCTTTAAAAAAGTGCTGAGATAATCGCGTGGGGCAAGCAGCAGCCAGACGGGAAGGATGCTCGCGGCGAGACCATAAACAATAATCGACCATGCGAGCGAGGACGCATTGAAGGTGAATGCGTGTGACCAGGTCGGGTTAAAATGGACGAACTGACCGCCCCAAACGGAAAGAAGCAGAAGCACAATGCCAAAAGCGGAAGCTTCCAACACTTTGCCTACACGCCAGAAGCGGAGATAACCTCCCATCAACATGGCGATGGGAATGGTGGCGGCAACCGTGAAGACGCCCCATGGACTTTCAGCCAGTGCTTTTACCACCACCAGGGCGAGCACCGCCAGCAGGATGATCATAATGGCGAGAATGGCGAGGAGTGCCACCGCTCCGGCGAAATTATTAAGCTCCTCCTTCACCATTTGGGCCAGTGATTTGCCGTTCCGGCGAATGGAGCAAAATAGAATGACGAAGTCCTGAACGGCACCGCCGAGGACGACGCCGATCAGAATCCAAAGAGCACTTGGGAGATAACCAAACTGGGCGGCAAGCACAGGTCCCACCAAGGGACCAGGACCAGAAATGGCGGCGAAGTGATGCCCAAAAACGATCCACTTGTTGGTTTTAACGAAGTCACGTCCATCATCGTGAACTTCGCAAGGAGTGGCTCGTCGATCATTTAGAGTGAGGACTCGGGCCGCGATCCATTTCGAGTAAAAGCGGTAACCGATGGCGTAAGTGCAAAGCGCGGCAAGAAGGATGTAAGCCGAGCTGATGTGTTCCCCTCGATGCAGAGCGAGGGCGACGTATCCATACGCGCCCAGGCTGCTGATCAAAACCCAGAAGAGGGTGGAAGCGAACTTGGTCATGCGGAAATACTAACGCGAGTAGCGGTGATGCCAACGCAATTTCCGCACGACCATGTGACAAATAGATTAGTAGGAGGCCTGAGCGCCCTTGATCGAGCGCTTCTGCATCCATGGCATCATCGAGCGGAGTTTGCTGCCGACTTTTTCGATGGAGTGCTTCTCGCCGTTTTTCAAAAGAGCATTGTACTTCTTGTAGCCACCTTCGTATTCCTTGACCCAGCCTTTGGCGAACTTGCCGGTCTGGATGTCCTTGAGCGCTTCCTTCATCCGCTTCTTCACGCTCTTGTCAATGATCTTGGGACCGACACTGACGTCGCCCCACTTGGCGGTTTCGGAAATTGAGAAGCGCATACCGCTGATGCCCGCTTCGTTCATTAGGTCAACGATCAGCTTCAATTCATGCAGGCATTCGAAATAAGCCATTTCAGGCTGGTAACCCGCTTCCACAAGTGTTTCGTAACCTGCAAGGACGAGCGCTGAAAGCCCACCGCAGAGGACGGTCTGTTCACCGAACAAGTCCGTTTCTGTTTCTTCCTTAAAGGTCGTCTCAATGACGCCGGCGCGAGTTCCGCCAATACCTTTGGCCCATGCCAGCGCGATCTTTTTGGCTTGTTTGGTCGGGTTTTGGTAAACCGCGATCAACGCTGGAACACCTTTACCTTCGGTAAACTGACGGCGGACGATGTGCCCCGGACCTTTCGGAGCGACGAGGATCACATCGACATCCTTCGGAGGGGTGATCGTTTTGAAGTGAATCGAAAAACCGTGCGAAAAGAGCAGGGCTTTGCCCGGCGCGAGATTCGGCGCGATATCCTTCTGGTAAGCTTTTGCCTGTTTCGTATCCGGCAGCGCGACGAAAATGACGTCAGCGCGGCGGACGGCTTCACCGGTATTGAACACCTTGAAACCCTTTTCCTTTGCAACGGGAATCGATTTGCTCCCCTCATACAGGCCGATGATGACATTGCATCCGCTGTCCTTGAGGTTGAGGGCGTGCGCGTGGCCTTGTGAGCCGAAGCCGAGCACCGCCAGGGTTTTCCCCTTGAGCACGTTTAAATCTGCGTCTTTGTCCGTATATACTTTTGCGGCCATGATCTTTGTTCTATTTGGTTAAATTATTTGCGGGGCAAAGCGACTTTCCCGGTCCGGGTCAGGTCCACGATGCCAAAGGGGTTCATGAGTTCGAGGAATTTTTCGATTTTTGATTCGTTCCCCGTGATTTCAATTGTAAGGGTGCTGGGTTGCACATCGACGATTTTCGCGCGGAAAATATCGGTGATTTGCATGACTTCAGCGCGCGAATTCCCATCCACGGAGACTTTCACGAGCACCAACTCACGATCAATGAATTCGCCTTCGCGAAAGTCCTGCACCTGGAGAACATCCACCAGCTTGTTCAATTGCTTGACGATCTGGTCGAGCGTGGCGTCATCACCTCGAGTGACGATGGTCATTCTCGAAGTGTTTGGGTCGTGTGTCGGGCCGACATTGAGTGTATCAATGTTATACCCGCGTCCGCTGAACAAACCGGCAATGCGGGTGAGCACGCCAAATTTGTTTTCCACCAGGATGGAGATCGTATGTCGTCGCATAATTTCGTTTGGTTCGCTCGAGACCTTCTTTTGCGAGCTTCCAAACTTGCCCGCAAAATCAAAAACCCGCGTCCCTTCTTTGGAACGGCGGGCGACCTGCGAGCATTTATTGACCAAAAGCTTCAGGCCGCGTCGTCACTTACGACTACGCTCAGCGCCTGTACTACGGTCAAAATCATCATTTCGGGGCGAAAAGTAACAATCGGCGCGAATACGGTCAATAGAATTTCTTTTGTTGACCAACACTCCACTTACGAATCGTCGACACAACCAGTAGCCAAAGTCTAAACTTAAGCAAACTCACGCACTTCAAGATTGACGGAATTCAAAGAAAGGCAGGATATAGGAGGGTATGAAAATGACTAAAACAATTCATAAGTGGCTTGTGGCCGCCGTAATTTTATTCGCATGCGTTCCTGGAGCTTT
>JBQCGE010000135.1:0-5880 GCA_051955955.1 Verrucomicrobiota bacterium | reverse complement strand
GGATTTTGCTGGGTGAAATTGCTGTAGAGTCGGCGGAACGTTTCCGCATTGAAAGAACTTTGCATGAGCTGGCGGACTTCCTGTAGGGAAGGCCAGATGTCACGCAAATAGACCTTTTCACCTTTTGCATTCTGGCCGAGCGGTTCGGTGGTGAGGTCGATATCCACGCGACCAGCGAGCGCAAAGGCAACCACTAGCGGAGGACTCATCAGGAAATTGGCCTTAATGCTTTGATGAACGCGCGCCTCAAAATTACGATTGCCGGAAAGCACAGAAGCGGCAATGACATCGTTGCCCGTTACTGCATCTTCAATGGTCGGGTCGAGTGGGCCGGAGTTACCAATGCAGGTGGTGCAACCGTAACCCACGATATTGAATCCGAGCTGATCCAGATAAGGTTGAAGGCCGCTTTTCTTCAGGTATTCGGTCACAACCCGGGAACCCGGAGCGAGCGAGCGCTTTACCGTGGGACGGACTTGCAAGCCACGTTCGACTGCTTTCTTTGCCACAAGGCCTGCGCCAATCATGACACTCGGGTTTGATGTATTGGTGCAGGAGGTAATGGCCGCGATCAAAACATCACCGTGTCCGATATCCTGTACGGCTCCGCCCTCTGTTCCTTCCGCGGCAACTTCGACGCGGTCAGGAGTGGGGCGGTTATTCATCATTTCGATTTCGGTGAGGGCGCTTGTATTCTTGACGCTCTGATTTGGGTTTTGCTGGTTTGGAGCGCGTGCGGGAATGGTATCCGAAGCTTGTGCACCGCCCCCCGCGACGGTTGCTGTGGGGCATTCAGCACCCAAAGCAAAGCGTTTTGAAATATCGGCCGGCGATTTTCCATAGCCCGATTCGGTAATCGGCTTTTGAAACAGATCGCGGAAATTCGATTTCAATTCAGGCAGTAAAATACGGTCCTGCGGTCGTTTGGGACCAGCCACGCTTGGCAGGACCGATGCGAGATCCAGCTCGAGCAGTTGCGAATATTCAATATCACCGGGTTGCGGCATCCCGAACAGCCCTTGAGCCTTGAAGTAGTTGCGAAAACTTTCGACCTGTTCTTTTGAGCGACCAGTATCGAGGACATATTGGCAGGTTTCTTCATCGACGGGGAAAAAGCCCATCGTTGCACCATATTCAGGAGCCATGTTGGCAATGGTTGCACGATCCGGGACGGGCAAAGCAGCAGCCCCGGGGCCAAAGAATTCGACAAATTTGCCCACAACGCGGGCTTTGCGAAGCATTTGCGTGATCGTGAGTGCCAGGTCGGTCGCAGTAACGCCTTCGCGCAACTGGCCTTTCATATGAACACCTACAACATCGGGAGTGAGGAAATAAACAGGCTGGCCAAGCATTCCCGCTTCCGCTTCGATACCGCCAACGCCCCAGCCCACAATGCCAAGGCCATTGATCATGGTGGTGTGGGAATCCGTTCCAACGAGCGTGTCAGGATAAAAAATTCCGTCTTTCTCGAGGACACCCTTGGCAAGATATTCAAGGTTAACCTGGTGAACGATGCCAATGCCGGGAGGGACAACGCCGAAAGTCTTGAACGCCTGCATCCCCCATTTCAGGAATTGGTAGCGGGTCTGGTTCCGCTTGAATTCCATCTCCATGTTCAAACGGAGGGCTTCGGGCGAGCTGGAGAAATCAACCTGGACGGAGTGGTCCACGACGAGATCAACAGGCACAAGTGGTTCGATCACCTCTGGATTTGCTCCGAGGCGAGCGGCTGCGGAGCGCATTGCGGCAAGATCGACGAGCAGTGGCACCCCGGTGAAATCCTGCAAAACGATGCGAGCGACAACAAAGGGAATTTCGGCGGTGCGCTCGGCCTTTGCCTGCCAGTTTGCGAGATTGCGGACATCCTGTTCGGAGATGCGTTTGCCATCGCAATTGCGGAGAACAGATTCCAGGACAATTCGGATCGAAACCGGGAGCTTGGAGATGGGGCCAACGCCTGCTTTTTCAAGCGCAGGCAGGGAATAAAACGCGGCGGCTTTACCCAACCCGGTTTGGAACTGCTGGCGTGATTCGAATAAATTATGTCCTGTGTTCATATTGCAAAGGCGAAAACAAAACGCAAAAAGCGCTCCATGGGTGGATCGTAACCCACCCGGAGCGACTTGCCAATAAAGCCCTTATTTCAGTCGGGAGAGGACTTCACGAATGGCGTTGAGGTGGGGCAAATCCTTGGGCGTTGGAGTTTGCTCGCTATACTGAACGACGCCATTTTTATCGACAACGAATGCGGCGCGGGCACTTACCGCACCGATTCCGATCAGGTCGGGCAACAAAACACCGTAAGCCTCAGCGGTTTTTTTGTTCAAATCACTGGCGAGGGGAATGGAAATTTTCTCTTTTTGCGCCCAAGCTTCCTGGGAAAAGGGGCTATCGACACTGATCGCGATGACATCCGCATTCAAATCTTTGTATTGCTGAAGGCCAGACGTGATATCGCACATTTCCGCAGTGCAGACGCTGGTAAAAGCGAGCGGAAAGAAGAGAATGACGGTGTTTTTCTTGCCGTGATTGTTGCTTAACTTGATGTCCGTTAACCCCGAAGCGGTTTTGGATTTGAGGGTGAAATCTGGAGCTTTTGACCCAACCGGAATAGCCATAATCGTTTATCCTTTTTCAGTGATTTGTTAAAAGCGGGTTTATAAACAGCAAGGAGAGGACTGTCAAACAATGGCGGGCAACCGTGAGGAAAGTCGACTCTCGATTTAAGAATGATGGATAGCAGGTTCATTCCTGCTTGCTTTCGTGGCGATTGGGCCTTAGAAGATGGGCTGGAAACGTTCACACGAGACTTGCACGGAGCGTCTCTTGTGCGATGATTGCTAACGTTTCGGCTTATGCCTTGTGCCCGCGTGGCGGAATTGGCAGACGCGCTAGATTCAGGTTCTAGTGAGTAACATCGTACAGGTTCAAGTCCTGTCGCGGGCACCATTATTCCACTTTCTCCGTGCGGGGTGGCGTCTCCCCAAGTACGCCAGAGCGACTTAATGCCCGTCACCATTCGCAAAGCAGGCCCGGAAGATGTCCCGGCATGGCTCAAACTGCTGCAATATTCAGTGGGAAGTGATTATCCCGACCCACAGGTATATGACCCCGCTTGGGCGCTGCTTCAAATTGAGGGGAATGAAACCTGGCTGGCGGAATCCAATGGCAGAATTGAATCCGCCCTCTCCTTTCTAGCGCCGAAACCTGAAAACACAAACCCGGTGGCAAACATCGGACGGCACTTTAGTCACGCGGATAGTTACGCGAACGGGAGCGCGGCTGAGCTATTGGATTATGCGCTGAAACTGAGCATGGAACGGAAGCAGGTGCTGATCAGCCGGGTGGTCGCTTCGGATAATCGGCAACAGATCCTTTTTGAAAACGCCGGGTTTGCGTGCGTGGGGTTCCAGCCATTCAAACATTCCTACCGCGTGCGTGAGAGCGTCCTTTTTTATTATCGTCTCGGGAGTCATCAGTTCGGAAAGCGTTTCCCGGTTCCGGAATCTGTTCCCCACTTAACCGACCTTTCTTCGTTTGTCCTGAAGAGCCTGAATATACCGAACCCACCTGGAACGAAGGAAGGAATTACGGGGTATCCAATCGTGGGTGAAGTGGGAGTGGCTGAGGGAACGGTCGATGATTACGAGCTTTGGAAAGTACAGGCTCAAACAGCGAACCCGGCCGTGGAGATTTCCGGGGCTTATAACCAGGGAACTGGCTATCTCAGAAGCGAACAAGTCGGGCACCTGCCACTGGCTTATTTCATCATGAGTGAGGGGCAGATGACCGCGGGGGTGTTGTACATTCACGATCCTCTCGATCGGTGCGTCAGGATCATTGATGGATTCGCGCGGGATGAAGTTTCGATTGGCATCCTGATTAACCAGGTAGTGAGAAAAGCACAAGAGGAGTTATCGGCCCTTTATGTGGAGGTGGACATTCTCACGACTGCTTCGCGGTTGCTGAAATCAGCGGAACAAATTGGGTTCGTGCCGGTGGCCTATATGCCTGCAATTTACTACAAAGCAGGCGGGTATGCGGACGTGTTGAAATTGGTGAAGCTGAACACAGTTTACACCATGGAACACCTAAACCTGACCACTCATGCCAAAAACGTAGTGAGCCTTGTGGAGCAGGCGTTCCAGGATGAGCGAATGGGTGTGGCGATCATTAACTTGCTGCGCAACCTGCCCTTCTTTCACGGGTTAGGCGATGGGGAATTGCGAAAAATCTCGCGATTGTTCAGCCAAAAACTATATCGGGCAGGCGAGCGGATTTTCGCAAAAGGGGACAGCGGGAATGAGGCGTTTGTTGTCATGCGCGGCCAGGTTGATGTGACCCTGGAAGAGGGAAAAGAGCCGATTGCACAATTTGGGAGCGGAGAAATTTTTGGTGAGTTGGCTTTTCTGGATAACAGTCCGCGGACCGGCCACGCCATAGCGACCCAGCCGAGCATTCTATTAGTCATGCAGCGAGGGTCGTTCCATGCGCTGACTCAAAAGGAGCCGTACCTTGGGCTGGTGGTGATGCGGAATATTGCGCTGGAACTTTCAAATCGGCTGCGGAAGACGAACCTCGCGCTTTCCGAACGGGCCTAGCGATTACCAACTCACAGGCACGGTCAGTTTCGCCCCGAAGCGGTTTTTATAGAAGAGCTGCTTATTCATGTTGCCGAATTCGTGGACCATTTTGGTGATCTTCACGTCATAGCAGCAGTATTCGGCAATATCCATGAGCTTGCCCTGACGGAACCATTCGATGGCTTGCAAACCTTCGGCAGTTTTCTCCACGCCGAGCGTCGTGGTGGCAATGGCATCGAGTGAAAGTCGATGGTTAATGGCTTTCTGAAGTTCCACAAGCATGTCGAGCGTGGGAACCTGCCGAAGATCGAAGACGGTATAGCCATGGAGAACTTCATAGTCGAAGCGGAGATTATTGAACCCGACGACGAGATCGGCGCGCAAAAGCTCATTGATGAGGTCGTTTACCTGCTTCTCTCCATAAATTTTGTAATCCCCGCGACCGGTGCTGTAGGTGACCCCGACGCTCATGCGCATATCGCGAATGTTGTTCCAGCCACCGACTTCATCGGCGGATTTCTGAGTTTCGAGGTCAAAATAGACAATGTTCTTCATCGCGGAGAAAGGCTTGCGTGCCGGGGGGAGATTGAAGGAGGGGGAGGTGGATTTGGCAATGCAAAAGCGTGGAAAACGGAAGGGAAAGAGGAAAAATATTTAGTGGAATCTGTGGAATTACAGGGGAAATTGCCGAAATCGGTGCGGAATGGGGCGAAAAATTTCCTGCTGGCCAGATTGGGGGAAGATGGGTATTGAAATGCGCACTCCAATGAAACGAACAATTTTGGCTGTGGGCCTTGCCGCCGCAACGACGGGAATCTGGAGCTTTCACGCGCACGCGATTGAAGCGCAGAAAGCGGAAAACACAAAAGATGTGATGAAACTCGCTCACAAGGGAGAGGATTCGATTTCCAAGCGGGTAAGCGAAGGGAAGGGGAGCGAGGACGAAATCAAACTTTTGCTGAGCTATTACAAACTGATGGCGCGTGAAGCACCGCCCCGCGGATCAAAGGAGAGTTGGCACGAAAAAACGGCTGCATTGGTGAAAGCGACTGAAGCGCTGAGCAAACACGAAGCAGGCGCGGTTCAGAAGTACAAAGAAGCGGTGAATTGCAAAGCGTGCCACTCGCAGCATAAACCGGAGAAGAAATAATGCAGTTCATTTTGGGGGTTGCTTGTGCTTGATGCAACGGGTGTTACTCCCAGTTGAGCACTGGGAGTGGGAGAAATATCTGTTCTCCCAAGATTATGCTGGCTCATTGGAAGGTGCGGTGTTATGGATGCCGCGCCCATGGATTTG
>JBQCGE010000134.1:0-3833 GCA_051955955.1 Verrucomicrobiota bacterium | reverse complement strand
AAAATCCCGAAGTTTGGGGGAAGACGCGCGAACTATGTAATTCCGCAGGTTTAATCCTTGTTTCGGGAATGTTTGGGACCATCGGTGAGGATTACACCACCATGGAAACGATTAAAAAAACCGGCGGAGTAGTCCCCGATCAACATTGGAGTGAAAATTGGAAGAATATCCAGGCAACGGCTGATCTGGCTAAAAGCATGGGGCTTCGGCTCATCACATTTCACGCCGGGTTTTTGCCGCACGATCACAATAGTCCGGAATTTAAAAAGCTGGTCAGCCGAATTGGCCAGATTGCAGATATGTTCAAGAGGAAGGGGTTGGAACTCGCTTTTGAAACGGGGCAGGAAGATGCAGATGACCTGGAGCTTTTCTTGATTCAGTTGAATCGTCCTAATGTGGGCGTCAATTTTGATCCCGCCAATATGATCCTGTACGATCGCGGGGAGCCTGTGGAAGCATTGCGAACGCTCGGCAAACGGTTGAAGCAAGTGCATATCAAGGATGCCACAAGGACCAAAACTCCCGGGGAGTGGGGTGTCGAAGTCCCCGTCGGAACAGGAGAGGTGGATTGGAAAGAGTTTTTCAATACACTTGATGAATTGAGGTTCTCAGGATTCTGCTGCATAGAGCGCGAAGCGGGGGAGCAGCGCATAGCTGATATTAAGACCGCGCGTGAATTCATTTCGCAACTACCTTCCTGATATGTCTCAAGCACCGATCAATGTGGGTATTATTGGGCTCGGTTTCATGGCTGCGACGCATATCAAAGCCTATCGCGAAGTGCCCGAGGCGAATATTCATACCATTTGCAATCCGAGCGGCCGATGCCTGGATGGGGATTTGACCCGAGTTGGCGGAAACATCGGCGCGAACGATCCGGTGAAGCTCGACATGAGTCGCGTGAAGGCTACGCGCGATTTTAATGAATTGCTGAACAATCCTGAAATTCAGCTCATTGATATCTGCGCGCCCACGGCGTTGCACCCGGAGATGTTGGAACAGGCATTGGCCGCAGGAAAGCACGTCCTTTGTGAGAAGCCCCTGGCCCTCGATTCCAATTCCGCGAAGGAGATGTTAGCCGCCTCACGCAAGGCAAAGACGTTTTCGATGCCGGCCATGTGCCTGAGGTTCTGGCCCGAATGGGCATGGTTGAAAAACGCCGTCGCGAATAATACTTACGGCAAAGTTTACAGCGCGCGCTTTCGCCGCGTTGCGGAGCCGCCCACCTGGGGGACGAAGCACTTCGCGAATGGCCAGAAATCGGGTGGGGCGTTGCTCGACCTGCATATCCACGATGTCGATTTTATTAATTACGTCTTTGGGAAACCAAAGACGGTGTTTGCCACCGGTTATACGAAATATACAGGCGCAATTGACCATGTGGTCGCGCAGTTCACTGTGGCTTCCGGCGCGATCATTCACGCGGAGGGTTCCTGGGCAATGGCTCCGGGATTCGGCTTCAGCATGGGCTACACCGTGAATTTCGAGAACGCGACCGCCGATTATGATATCGCACGCGGCCCGGAGAATTTGTTGAAACTCTACCAACCTGGCAAAGCCGCGGAAGTAGTTAAGTGTCCTGGATCAGATGGATACGTCGGCGAAATCCGTCATTTAATTGCAGCCATTCAGAGCGGCAAGGCTCCTTCCGTTGTGACCATGGAAGATGGAGTTACCTCAGTGGAAATTTGCGAAGCTGAACAGGAATCGATTCAGCGCGGACTTCCGGTCAATATTGCTTAAACCGAGTAGCATTAAGTATCCAGGATGACCCCGGTTGAAAAAGTTGCGCGCCTTGAGCTGCCGCCCGCGCCGAAAGCGGTTGGAGTTTACAAACCATTAATCATTTCGGACAAATTAATCTTTGTTTCCGGACATGGGCCGCTCAAACCGGACAAAACTTTGATCACCGGCAAGGTCGGCGCGGAACTTTCAGTTGAGGAGGGGAAGGCCGCGGCGCGGCAGGTGGGGCTTGCGATTCTAGCGACTTTGAATTCACAGAACCTGGTCGAGAAAATTCGGCGGGTGATCAAGATTTTCGGAATGGTGAACGCGACTGCGGATTTCACCGAACATCCAAGCGTGATCAATGGTTGCAGCGAACTGTTCGCGGAAATTTGGGGTGAAGAGTTCGGAGTGGGCGCTCGAAGTGCGGTTGGGATGGCTTCGCTCCCGTCGAATATTGCAGTGGAAATTGAAGCGGTTTTTGAACTGAATCCTCGCCCTTTCTCTCCGGTGCCGCGCGTAGAATAAAATTAGGTGTGCTCCTGGAGGGAGGCCGCGTCCGCTATAATCCAATCAATCGCTTTGTTAAGATTATCTACGACCACTGCCCGGCTCAAACTTTCCGGCTTCGTTTCTTCCACTTTTTTACCATAGCCGGTGCGAGTCAAAATGGATTTTCTCAGCCCCGCATTCCACCCGCATTCCAGGTCGATCAATTTATCGCCCACGATGTAACTGCGCTCCAGGTCGATATCGAATTCCTCGCGGGCATCGAAGAGAAATTGAGGTGAAGGTTTTCGTCCCCGGCTGGGTTGATCTGGAGCTTCAGGAGCTACATAAATCTTCACGAATGAACAATTTTCCGCAGCCATCTCGCGGCTAATATGCGCGTGCACTTCGTCAACATCATCCAGGGTGAAGTAGCCCCGGCCAACACCGGATTGGTTCGTGACCATGATGATTTTGAACCCCGCATTCGCGGCGTTGCTCAGCGCGCGAAGTGCGCCGGGGAAAAACTCAACTTCCTCCGGCTTGTGAAGATAATGTTTTTCCCGGATTAAGGTGCCATCGCGATCGATGAAAATAGCAGGTGATTTCATTTGAAGCTGGCGAGCAGTTCTTCCTGCGTGAGAGTGGCCGTGCCTAGCTTGCCCACCACCACCCCGGCAGCGTGATTCGAGATAATCGCAGCTTCAACTGGAGAAGCCCCTGCTGCAATCGCCATTGTAAAACTCGCGATAACGGTATCACCCGCACCGGAGACGTCATAAACCTCCTGTGCTACTGTGGGGATGTGAAACGGTTTCTGGTTACGCCCACAAAGGAGCATGCCCTGGTCACCCAACGTGATCAGTAGTAATGCGGGAGAAAGCCGTTCCAGCAGTTGATTTGCCACAGTAAGCAGTGCTTTGTCTTCCAATGGATGTGGCCCGCGCAACCCGTCCTGAGCTCCGGCAAGTTCGAAGGCTTCTTTGCGGTTGGGTGTAATGAGAGACAGGCCTGACAGATTCAAGCGATTCACCGGTTTGGGATCGAGGCTGAGCCACACCCCGCGTTGGCGACACATCTCTTTGATCGGATCGATCAACGATTGGCTGACAACGCCCTTGCCGTAATCGCCCAGGATTACGGCATCCGCCTGATCGATGCGGTCCTCAATTGCCAGCAGCAGTTTGCGCAAAACGCGTTCGCTCAATACAGCGGTAGATTCGCGATCCACGCGGACCATCTGTTGATGTTGCGCCACGATTCGGGACTTGATGCTCGTGGGTCGGCTGCTATCCCCCAGAACGCCATTGCAAATGACCTGTTGTTCCACCAGCAATTCTTTCAAATGTCGGCCTGTTCCGTCGCGTCCAACGATGCCGAAGAGTTCGCAAGGAACACTCAACGCGCTTAGATTCCGGGCCACGTTCGCGGCTCCACCAGGCATGAAGCTCTCGTTTTCAAACTCAACAATTGGGACCGGCGCTTCAGGCGAAATTCGGCGGACACTTCCCCAGACGAATTGGTCGAGCATGAGGTCGCCGACCACGAGCAGGCGCAAATTGCGTGTTGCATCCAGGAGAATTTTGGCGCGTTGCTTTGATAAATCTTTCATTCAAGGG
>JBQCGE010000133.1:0-13827 GCA_051955955.1 Verrucomicrobiota bacterium | reverse complement strand
GGCATATCAGCGCTGTTTTTTCCCCAGATATCCGCAATTTGATCTGTTATGGGTAGATTGCGTTCGCTAAACATGGACCGAAGTCCCTCCAACCATTTTTCCAAAGCTTGGGCCTGGACTGGATCTTTACGTCTGAGAGTTTCAATTCCTTTTCGAATTTCACCGAAGACCAAAACACTGATAAAAAGTTGCCGCTGATCAACAGCACGAGCCCAAGTTAGAACATTGGAATTGGCTTTGGCACCCTTGCGGAGCTCGCTGACTACATTTGTATCGAGCAAAAATCCGCTCATAATTCAACGTTCCGTCCATAATCTTGTTCCCGTTCGAAAATGTCGTCGGTGCCGACGTCTGGCATTTGCATTAGATAATCGAGGAAAGATGGCTTGGAACCTTCCTCAAGCAGTGCCTCTCGTAAAATCCGACGATGCTCTTCTTCCATTGAAACTCCATGAAGGCCAGCGCGCACCTTCAATTTTTTAACCAAAGTTGGCTCTATGTTGCGGACTATAAGTTGGCTCATGATCGTGATATCATTGATAGCACGGTCTGGCCTGAAAGTAAAGCTCCATGGGAATTGGATTCCTTTGCGAACAGGTTGAAAGTAGAAATCAGACGGAGAAAATAAAAAAACCGGGCTTCTCGATCAGGGGATGATCGCAGAAGCCCGGGGAATATTCAGAATCAGTACATCGTAGGCTTACGAGGAAATTCGGTCCGAGTAGTACTTTTTACCCTGACCGAAATCTGTTGGGCGATTTTATTTTAAAGAACAAGTTTAGACCGAATCCCATTCGCCCGAAATCCGATCTCGTAAACCGAGGTCAGTAAACTCAATTTTTGAGGAAGTGTCAACCATTTCTGAGTAGATTTTTTTGAAATAAAGTTCGGATTTCAAAACCTATTTCACAAGTGGCTGTAGTGTAGCTGGATGCGTTCTCCTTGGAAAAAGTTCCGACAGCATGATTTTTGATGCGGAATTTCGAATTCACTTTAGCATCACTCCATCTTTGCGGATCGCGAAGGAATAAATCATGAAATTAAAAACAACCAACTCAATTATATTGACCTCCGCCGCCATGGCTTCGTTTTTGGCTTTGGGAATTCAAGCCCAGGATGCAAATACCGAACCGGCCAAGCCGAAGTGGGAACGAAGCGCATTCCTGGGAGCTACAATCACTCAGGGCAACAGCGACAGTGAATTGATCACTGCGAATATTCTCGCAACCAAAAAAGGTGAGAAAAACGAATATTCTCTCGGGTTGGACGCCGCCTATGGGGAGTTGGAGAACGCCAAAAATGCGGAAGTGCTGCATGGATTCGCACAATATAACCGCCTCTTTACCGAACGTCTCTTTGGGTATGCCCGTATCGACGGTTTGCATGACGGAATAGCGGATGTGGAATATCGGTTCACGTTCAGCCCGGGTGCTGGTTATTACTTCATCAAGACCAAGGATGACGCGAAGAAGACCGCCACGAGCCTAAGTGGGGAAGTCGGTCCTTCCTTCATTACGGAAAAGGTGGGAACAGACCGGAGCAGCTACTTTGCGTTGCGCCTCGCGGAGAAGTTTGAACACAAATTCAGCGATAAGGCGCGGGTTTGGCAGATGGTGGAAATCCTGCCGCAGGTGGATGATTGGGAGAACTACATCGTGAATGCTGAAGTCGGTGCTGAAGCATCGCTGACTGAAAAAGTCTTATTGCGAGTTGCCGCTATTGATACGTATGACAATCAACCAGCGCCGGAACGGAAGAAAAACGATTTAAAAATCGTGAGTTCGGTCGGATATAAGTTTTAAGGGCTCTCGCCTGACCAGCTTCATTTCGTATCTCCCATCTGCTTCCAGAAGCTGGTGGGAGTTTTTATTTTACAGCCGCGTAGTTTTGAGAAAGGCGGGTTATGCGGAAAGTGTCGCAGTGGTGGGGCGGTTCGAATTTTTCCCGAGGGCAGAATCGTAAACGCTAAGCGCTTCGTCATAGCGGTTCAAGCCTTGCAGGACGCGAGCTTTATAAACATAGGCAACCGCGCGGCGTGGATTGAGCCGCAAGGCTTCTTCGTACGACTGCAAAGCCTGTTCCAGTTTTTCCATTCGTTCGAGCGCCAACCCTTTCTTTAAGTGAGCCTCGGCATTATTCGCGTCGATGGCGATGGCTTCATCGAAGCAGGAGATCGCCTCCTCCAGTCGTTCTACATCAAGCAGCACCTGTCCCTTGGCGAGGAGAACTGAGCCATTTGATGATTGAGTAGTTTCGAGAGGTGTTACAATCGTTCCGTTTGGAGGAACAGCAGCTCCGTTACTGCTTTTTGAAAGATGATTGGAAGTGGGTGCTTCAGTTCGAGCTAAATGGGATGTGACTTGAGTCGATGGAAATTCGAGTTGCTGTATCCGACTTTCCAGCTGTTGGACCGCGGCAAGCAGTTTCATCGACGGGGCTGATTCAAGGAGGGCTGGCGGGGTGGCAAGCGCAGGCAGGCGTGATGTTTCCATTACCCGATTGAAGCAGCGGAGCTGAAACCAGAAACTGAGAATCACCACAACAAACACGGCAGCGGCGGCACCGCCCATTACCTTCAGGAGAAATGAGGTGGATTGTTTGTTCAACTCCAGTTCACGCTCCTGTTGGGTGAGCATGGTCTGATGGAGGCCTGCAAGGCGATTGCTGAGTGAGGCATTTTGCCTGATGAGAGATTCCCATTTTTCGGCGGCTTCCGCACTTGAACGTTGCATTGCATTCAACTGATCTCGCATTTCGATGATTTCGGGAGCAGTTGCCTCGGCGGGTGCCTGGTTGCTCTCGTCAGCAAGGATGGGCCGTGTGACTGCCGGGGCGAGGAGCAGCGATATGAACAGACAGAGCAGGAATGGCAATTTCATCGAGAAATTCAGGTGTGACCCGAACGTAGAAAAGTGAGGGATGGAAAACAAGAGAAAAAGTTTGCAAGGAAAAGTTATTCACATTTTTTCGTTTTCAAGCGGACGCAAATGATGCAATCTCAGCGGCGTTCCATACGCCCATGATTGCCAGCCTGATCGTTAAGCGCAGAATTTACTTTCTTTTTAGCATCGTCCTCCTGCTTTTTTCAGCGGGAGCTAGAACGCACGCGGCGGAACTGCCTGCGGATGTGGATCGTGACCTCTGCAAAAAAAATCTTTCCACCATTTACAACGCGATCAAAAGTTATCGCGCGGACCACAAGGATATTCCACCCTATCTTTCAGATTTGGTCCCGAAGTATTTGAAGGACCCGAATGTCCTGGTCTGTCCGGCGGTGCGCAAAACAGGGAACGTGAACAATTTCGGGATTGAAGACCCGAAATTGAGCATCAGTTACACCTATGAGTTCAGCGACTCGCCCATTCCTGAAAACATTTACAAGGGATCGCGGCGCACCATGAAAGAATGGAAGCGACGCCAGATGGCAGTGGTCGGATCGAAAGTGCCGATGGTGCGCTGTCATCAACATGGGCAGGAATTAAACCTGTCTTTCGATGGCAGAATTTATGAAAGCCAGGCCGCCTGGGAGCAGGATTTAAAGGATGAAGTAGACCCGGCGGATCTTTCTGCCGCCAGACTCTTTGCCGCCGATCTGGCAGTTGTGGCAGCAACAAAGGCCCAGGCCGAAATTCCGCCGCGCGATCCAAAGACTCCCGCGAGGCTGATTGATTTATCCAAATACTACAATGCGTCGCTGACCGAAGAATGGCATCGCGCCACGCCCAGCGAGCCAATTGCGAACGATTTATCCTGGCTGCCAAAAGGAATTCAAAAATTCGCGGATGTTGAATTCGATACGCGCGGTTTAATCCAGCTTTCCAGCCGTCAGCTCAAGGCAGCGCGCTATCCTTCAAATCTCCGAAATATTCGAGTGGATCAAAAAGCTGCTCGGATTCATTTCCTGCAGGGCACTGGCTGGAACGCGCCGGAGGGGACACCCGTTGCGACCTATGTGATGCATTATGCGAACGGGCAAAAGGAACAATTTACCATTCTCTATGGAGTGCATGTGATTGACTGGGTGTCACAGGAAAGCCAACCGAAAGATTCAAAGGCCTCTGTGCTGGCATGGTCAGGCAAATCGCCCACGACCGGGGGCCAAATGCAGTTGCATTTGTATAAGACACAATGGAAAAATCCATTTCCTGATCAGCCCATCAGCACGATCGATTATCTCGGGAGCAATGAAGACCCGGCACCTTTCCTGATCGCCATCACATTGGAATAACATGAGAAAACGAAGCTTTTCATTGTTTAATATCCTTTGCGCGGCAGTAACCCTTCTTGCAGTCACAACCGAAGGACGAGCTGCGATTCTCAATGAACGGTTGCGCGTCTTGTCCCTGAATCTCGGGGAGCAACCGGACCGAACTGCGCTGATTGAAGAAGTGCGCATCTTGATGGAGAAGGGGGAGCCGGATGTGGTGACGCTGCGAGGTGCGGTGGATTGGGCCTTTTGCGAAGCGATTAGCAAATTAAGCCCAGGAATGCGGGTGCTTACCTGCTCTGCGTTCGTGGACGCGAACCAGAAACAGAGCGGACCTCAAGCGGCGATATTGGCGAGAGATCGCGCGGTGCTCTCATGGGCTGAAAAAGGCGAAAGGCAATCTGGATATGCATTTGCAATTGTGCAGGCGGGCACCCATCGAGTGGGGATATTTTCGTTGGAGAATGGAGCAGAATTCAGTGCAAAAGCCGGCGAGCAGGGAAGTGGCGATTTTACCCGTTGGGTGGCGAGCGAAATAAAGAAGGTCCAAAACTTTCCGCAAAACAAGCCTGATTCGTTTTTGTTGGCTGGGGCAAAAGTCGGATTGAGCGGAATGGATGCGGATTTTGCGCATATTGCCACTGACACTTTGCCGGGCCAGAGGGCAGCGGCTGATTTTGAGATGGCTAATGCGGGTTTCCTTGCCCGGCCAAGAATGTTTGCTTTGAAGAGTGGCAACGCGGCCGCTGCATTCTGTGACTTGCAGGTGGGGAATGAGGCTGCGACCAAGTTCGCGTTCCAGACAGTTTTGCTGTTGCCGGGAGAGACGCCGGCCCAAGTCGAAGCGCTGATGCATCCACCTGTAAAAGTTTCGACCCGCTCGCCTGTGGTTCTGTGGGGTGGCATTGCTGGCGCCGCATGCTTTTTTTTATTCGCGCTGGTCGCGATTTCCGGACGCAGCAAAAAAAAATCGGCGGGCCAACTCGTCGCTTTGAGCAACGGAAGCGGGGGATTGGTAAATGGGGCGAATCATGAAGCTGTGCGGCAGGGCTTATTGGAATGGTTGAAGACGCAATTTGTGCAACGGCTGCTTTTTCAGCGCCAGGAGATGATTACGACTGAGCAGGAAGCGACACGCCGCACTTTGGTGATTGAGGAAAAGCTGAGCCAATTGCAAAACGTGTTGCAGGAACAAATTGCCGGGTACGAATCCCGGATACAGCGACTGGAGCATGAACTCACGGCCGCGACGAGCGAGAACCGGGATTTGATTCGAGCTCAAATCGATTTGCTGAAAGAGAAACTGGCTAAGGCGCGGGAAGACCACGCTTATGGTCGGAATTAATAAGCACGAAAGCTCCGATTTAAGCTGCCGAGGTTTGATATTGGTTCAATTTCAATACGGCATGGCCGCAAAGTAGGCTTTGGCATTACCCCTTTTTGATGGATGACCCTTTGACTTTGATGAGGTATAAAGCCTACTCTTTGTGGCGTTAACAGCCAAAAAGTTGAAGATGCGGTGATGTTGAGTGTGACCCGTCCAGATGCCGAACCCAATTCGGACCTGTCGAGCCAGGTAAATATATTAATGGTTGATGATTCGCCGGATAAGTTGCTGGCGATGGAGAGCGTATTGAGTGATCTCGGTCCCAACCTGGTGAAGGCCTCGAGTGGAGAGGAGGCCTTAAGGTTGCTGTTGAAAGGGGAGTTTGCCCTGATTCTGCTGGATGTGAACATGCCAGGGATGAGCGGGTTCGAAACGGCACAGTTGATTCGCAAACGAAAGTCATTGGAGCGCATTCCCATTATATTCGTCACCGCGCTGAGCACCACGGATGCCGACATCTTCAAGGGATATTCATTTGGAGCGGTGGATTATATTTTGACCCCGATCATACCGGAAATCTTGAAGACGAAGGTGGGCGTCTTCATTGATTTGTGGAAACAGAGGCGGGAATTGCTGGCCCAGGCTGAAGCATTAAAGGCCTTAAATACCGCACTGGAAACGAGGGCACAGCAGCTTGGAGCGGCTAATCGCGAACTTGAGACTTTCTGCTATACGGTTGCGCATGACTTGAGAGCGCCTCTGCGTGCCATGGAAGGTTTGACCTCCATCCTGCTCGAAGATTACGCAGAGAAACTGGATAACATTGCGAATGATTACGGCCAGCGGATCCGGAGCTCGGCATCGCGCATGGACCAAATGATCCAGGAGTTGCTGGCTTACAGCCGGTTGACGCTGGTGGAATTCCAATCGCAACCGGTGCGGCTTTCGCGCGCGATCAAGGATGCCCTGGCGCAACTGGCGTGGGATTTGGAAAAAAAGAATGCAACCGTTGATTGGGCACGCTCGAAGGTTATGGTCCAGGGGCATTACGCGATGGTGGTGCAGGTGATTGTTAACCTGATTTCCAATGCTCTGAAGTTCGTTCGAGATGGAGAGAAACCAGCAATCAAGATCTGGGATGAAGAACGCGAGGGAATGGTCCGGGTTTGGGTGGAGGATAACGGGATCGGCATTGCTTCGGAACATCAAAATCGCATCTTCCGAATTTTCGAACGATTGCATGGGCGTGAGAACTATACGGGGACAGGGATTGGGCTGGCGATCGTGGAGAAGGCGGCCACCCGGATGAATGGGCGCGTGGGAGTGGAATCGGTTTTAGGGAGTGGAAGCCGTTTTTGGTTTGAATTGCCGACGGCTGCCGATGTTAATACAGAGGCCGAGACCAAGGGACACTAACTATTTCGGAGCTTCTCCGGCGGTTGATAAAGGATGAGTATGCCCAAAAAACACTCTCTTTTCGAAAAGCCGATTCCAAACGGATACTTGATGGTAATTGCTTTCTACTGCTTTGTTTCACCACTCATCCTGCTTTTTTTGAAGTCGTTTCAGGTTAATCTGTTTGCGGTGGTCTTTCCTTCACTCATGCTCTCTCCAGCAGTAGCCCTCCTGTGCGCATCTTATATTTACAAAAAAAGGCACTCAGCCATGATCATCAGCGCAGGAATATTTTCGTCGATTGGTTTTCTCCTTTGGATCCTGGTTTTTAGTCGGGCACTCGTCGCTTTCAGTAAATGAAATTCCTGCTTTTAATTTTCTGCAATTTTGCGGCCGGGTGCCAGGGCCCAGGACGGGCCGCGACTCGGGACAATAATGAGTTGGCGCGAAGACTTGCGTACGCGCTTGAGGTTAATAGCGACGCATCGATGAACCATTTCTTCAGCCCGGATCAACTTGAGCAGTTAAAGCAATACAAGCTCGTGGATCATCTGGCATTGCCCAACCTCTTTTATTACGATCGTGTATGGAGCGTGGAGGCAAGGGAGATGAGACGGAGTTACCTGAACGAGAGTGGAGACATTGCGCGTGAAGCAATAATTTCTCTCCCGGAAAGTCAATTTTGGAAACCGATCCAAGCCTTGGCTGATTATTATGAAGAATTTCACCGTTTGCCTGCAGGTTCCTATTTAGCAGTCCCTTCGCTGGAAGGGGAAGTTGCGGCACATTCCTCAAACTCCAGACATAGTTAGATCGGATTTTGGGGCGTAATGGCGGCATTCGCCAGGATCAATCGAATCGAGTCGAGACGGACAGTGGCAGTGGAAAGGTGCTCTTCGGATTTCTGAAGTTGGGTGCGGAGAACATCTATCTCGTCCGGCCGAATTGAGGGATTGATTTTCTGGAGTTGTTCGAGGCGGGCAATTTCGGCGCTGAGAGCGGCGCGAGCGGTTTCCAGCGCGGTTTGGATGAGCGATTTGCTCCGTTTGCCAGCGATGACTTCGGTGACATGGATCATGCCGGGAAGCAGGCTGGAGAGTTCTTCCATCTGGCTGGCGAGCAGGGCAGGGCTTCCATTTTTTAGATTTTTTTCAAGCAGTTCAGTCGTTGCTTCCGCTTCTATTTCCTTGCGCTTGTGATTCAACACAATGCGGATTGGGGTGGGGGGAAGGAACCGGTCGAGATGCAACGCGGGGGGCGCGATTGTTTGAAGCAGGTAAATGGTTTCAATCAGAACGCCGCCAGCAGGCGCATTGGGCCAGAGCGCAAACACGCTGTTTCCCTGTTCGGAGCCAAGGATCATATCGAAAAGAGCATTGGTAATGGGGTGATCCCATGAAATGAACCCGATGTCTTCGCGGGATAGGGCGCGGGCCCTATCGGCGGTGACCGTAGCGCCTTCTTCAGGCAAGGCGGGAATTTTTTCTTTGAAAAGATCGCCTGCTCCCAGGTTGAAAGTGCGCTGGCCGAGTTCTTCGATGTGAATGCCGAGATGGTCGAATGTGTTGAGGAGAAAGGAATCGAGGTTTGTTTCTTGATCAATGCGAGAAATCTCGGCCACGATTTCCTCCGCTCGTTTTGGATTGAATGAGTGAAGCTCAAGAAGGCGATCCCGACCGGACTGCAAGCGGGCTTCCAATTCAGCGCGGAACTCGCGAGTCTTTTTCAGCAGCTTGTTGAATTTCGAAGTGTCGATGTCTTCACAGGCACGCACCAGGACGTCGTGGAACGTTTCGAAGATCTCCGCCCCACCAACGATGTGTTCTTCAAATGCATTGACCCCCTCGTGATACCACCGGGCGAGCAGGTGTTGCGGGGTGCTTTTAACGAAGGGAACATGAATGTGAATGTCTTCCTGCTGGCCAATGCGATCAAGGCGCCCGATCCGTTGTTCGAGGAGTTCCGGGTTGATGGGGAGATCAAACAGAACCAGATGATGGGCGAACTGGAAGTTGCGTCCTTCGCTCCCGATCTCGGAACAAATGAGGATTTGAGCGCCATCTTCTTCGGCAAACCAGGCAGCGTTACGGTCGCGCTGGATGAGCGGAAGCTTTTCATGAAAGACTGCGGCTTTACAATTGATGTGGCCGCGCAGGGCCGCTTCAATTTCCTCGACCTTCTCGCGGTAGCGGCAAAGCAGTAGAATTTTGCGGCTGGGATCTTCGCGAAGGAGTTCGGCGAGCCAATGGATTCGCGGGTCCGGATCGTAGTCGTAGTGTGGTTTCGGAGCGTGCGGATCAATATCGCTCGCGAATTCCTCTTCAAGTTCAGTGACGCGCTCTTTGTCACCATCCAGTTCGAGGAGGTGAGCGATACGCTTCGGAAACCCACTCATGGCAGCGCGTGTATTGCGGAACATGATCCGTCCGGTGCCATGCTGATCCAGAAGGCGCGTGAGCAATTGTGCGCGTTCGGTTCCGGCCAGCACTTCAGCAAGTTCGGTAGGAGTCATCTTGAGCGTCTGAGAGAGGAGCGCAGTATCAGAATCTGTCAGGTTTTCCTGGCGTAGAAGTTTGCCGCCGATTTCCGCGATGGCGGTGTAGCTCGCATGTTCATCAAGATACGCCTGTAAATCATGAAATCGTTCAGGATCAAGCAGGCGCAATCGCGCAAAGTGGCTGGCCTCCCCGAGTTGCTCAGGAGTGGCGGTGAGCAGGAGAACGCTGGGAATTTTACGCGCGAGTTCTTCGACAATTCTATATTGGATACTCGGAGCATCCGGGGCCCATTGGAGATGGTGCGCTTCATCAACGATAAGAAGGTCCCAACCCGCTGCGATGGCCTGGACGGCGCGATTTTCCTTTTGCGCCAGGAGGTCGAGGCTGGCGATGATCAATTGATCATCCTGGAACGGATTGGAAGCCGAGTCGTGCTGTTCAATTGCGGCACAGCGTTCCTCGTCGAAGATGGCGAACCAGAGATTGAAGCGGCGGAGCAACTCTATGAACCATTGGTGAACGAGCGATTCGGGCACGAGAATCAAGGCGCGGCTGACGCGACCCGCTAGCAGCAGGCGATGCAGAATGAGGCAGCTTTCAATTGTTTTTCCAAGCCCGACTTCATCCGCCAGCAGAACACGGGCGTTTTGCCGCGCGGTCACTTCGGAGGCGATGTAAAGCTGGTGCGGAATAAGGGCGATGCGTCCGCCGATAAACCCGCGTACCGGCGAACGGCGGGTTTCGTGCAGCAGTTGCAAAGCGCGGTAGCGAAGGTTGAAAGCGTTATTTTCATCGACATGCCCGGCCATGAGGCGTTCGCGCGGTGTGTTGAACGAGAGTTGGTCTGAAAGCAGTGTTTCCGGGACCTGTTCGCCGTCAGTCGTGTTGTAAATAAATAAGCCGTTTTCTTCGGTGACTTCAGAGACCTTGAGTTCCTGGTCCCCGGAACCGCCGCGAATTGTTTCTCCTACCCGGAAAGTCACACGCTTGAGCGGGGCGTGCTCAATAGAGTATTGGCGTGTTTCGCCAGAGGCACGGAATACCACCGTGACCTGGTGAGTGCCCGCGTTCAAAACCATGCCGAGGCCCAGTTCAGGTTCGGCTTCACTTAACCAACGTTGTCCAGGAATAAACTCCCTCATTTCAGAAGGGGCAGTTTAACACGGGAAACAGAGTGGACAATACCGGGGAAGAAAATTACCGCATTAAGCCCAGTATTTATAATTTATGGATGGGAAGATGTTGTCGACTTGTTCGAGGTTGCTCAGCCAGGGTTCGTCTATGGAAGTGCTGGTGAGTTGGTCATGGAGCGCGATGAAGCGGAGGATATGATCCTTTACTCGGCGGCTGGCGTACTCAGGGCTTGTGCCTGTTTTAAGAATAAACGGCCAATCGCTGGCTTGTGCGAGCAGCAGTTCGCGCCCGGCTTGTTTAAGAGCGCGTTCGGTTAAGCCAGTTGCGTTTGGGAATTGCCGGGCGAGATCGGTCATTCGCTCCTGGGCAATATTAAGGTGTGGATAAATCCAGTCGTTGGTTTCGTTGAGCCACACCTTCCAATAGCCTTCCTCGCCCCACGATGAGGAAGCAGGGCGGGCGACCTGGTGCGTTTGATTTTCCGCGAGGTAATCGCTCGGTGTGATCAGCCTGATCTCGTTTTGATCGAAGAACGCCTTGCGCATGAAGAAGTCCAGGAACTCAGGTCCCTCATACCACCAATGGCCGAACAGTTCGGCATCGTACGGGGCGAGGATTATGGGAGCGCGATCCTGGGTCGCCTCTGCAGCTTTATGGATTTGTTCGAGGCGGCAATTCAGGAAATGGCCAGCGTGTTCGGCAGCAGTATGAAGCGCAACGTTTCGGTCGTAAGTGTCTTTTTCAGGCGACCCGGTAATCCGATAATATTTGATCCCGGTGAAGCTGCGCTGAGGTGGAGCAGGCAAAAACGGCTTTACGTAATCAAAGTCCAGGTCAAACGCAATGTCGCGGTAAAAATCGCGGTAATTCGGATCGCCGGGATAACCCTCATTGCGGCTCCAGACCTGCTTTGCGGAATCGTAATCGCGCCCGAAAACGGCAACCCCATTTGGAGTGTAGACCGGGGCAAAAGTGCCGTATCGAGGGCGCGGTCGCGCGTAAAGGAGCCCGTGGGTATCTGTCACGAACCAGCGGATGTTTGCCTCCTGGAGCACATTTTCTACGTCGGCCACATAGGCGCATTCCGGCAGCCAGATGCCGCGTGGGTCACGGCCGAAACAGGCCTTGTAGTGATCGCGGGCGACGAGAATTTGGGCACGGATCGATTCCGGGTAACTCTCCATCAACGGAAGCAATGCGTGCGTCGCGGCCGACGTGATGATTTCAATTCTGCCCGCATCCTGGAGCGCTTTGAAAGGGGCAATCAAATTGCCGCGATAGCGATCCCATTGTGCTCGATTTTTCTGAAATCGCTCAAAGTAGAACGAGGCGAGAGGCTGGAGCGCCTTGTCCCACTATGTGCGGTGAGTCTCGCGCTCCGCAAGTTCAATCAGCCCACTTAAATATTGCGAGTACCGATGCTGCAGTAAAGGGTCGAGCAGCATTGCGCAAAGAGTGGGTGTGAGGGTAATCGTGAGGGGGGCATGCATTTCATCCTCGCGCCACGATTCCATTTTTTCGAGCAATGGAAGGTAACATTCAGTAATTGCCTCGAATAACCAGTTCTCCTCCAGGAAGCGTGGATGTTCAGGATGCCGCACGTACGGTAAATGGGCGTGGAGCAGGAGTGAAAAAAATCCTTCCATGGTTTGGAGCGAGGATAGAGAGATTACTGAATATTATCAACAGAAGGTGACCGCAAAGCAGGATCGATCGGATGCGCCTCGACATGGCCGGTATATTCTGTGGCACGGCTGAAATGAAGTTCGGCTTTCTTGAATTCAACGAGGTCTGGCGAAGTCGCGACCACAGGCAGGTCGTATCGGCCATCCGGCAGTGCGAACCGGAAACTAAAGGTGCCGTCCGGGCGGAGTTTAATTGCCCGGCCAGCCACGTTCACGGTCGCATTTGGGTCTGTGGCTCCGTAGATGACCAACTCGGCATTAATGTTAAACCAAAACTTGCGTTGATCAGCGAATTGCACCCCCGTCGGACTCGTGATTTCCGAAATGCTGGAAGGAGCATTCAACGGTTGTTGAACCTGGGAAACTTTGCTTGCAGCAATGGAGGCCGTTTCCTCCTGCAGATGCCGACGGATGAGTTCAGTAATCTCAATGGAACCCATCCAAAGCCGGCGTTGTGAATCCATCATGAGCAGGTCGGTTATGGCGGCAATTTCTTCCGGAGTCCATGGTTCTCCCCGTTCAATCCTCATCGGGGCAGCGATCCCACGCTCACTTTGGTTGGCGAGCAGGAGCGCTTCAACCAGAGTTTGATTTTCGGAAATGAAAGATTCCACCGACGCTACCAGTTCCCGGAAATTGATATGGGCAGGGATGGTAGCAAAATCGGCGGTGAACTCATGACTTGGAGCGTTCGAGGGTGTGAACGTGGAGCGGGACCTCGAAACCAACTGCCAATTGGATTGGGAGTCGAAATAGCCAAGCTCTGCCCGGTACCGGGTCTCGGGCTGGGGGACGTAAATAAACCAGGTTCGCGATTCAGGGTGGAGGTGGACATCGGGAATGACAGGATCGGAATCATCTTTCGTAAAAACACGAAGAACTAGGTGCCCATCGCGGCTCTTTGTGTTGAGTTCGCGCTGTTTCTTGCGCGAGAGATCCCAGGAAGCAAAGATCCAATGAGGATCTCGCGCGGAAAGAAAAAGTTGGCCAGTCCCATAACTTTCGGGAAGTTCTGAAGCGGTGGAGGGGTGATGTGGAGCAACGGATTCAGCAGCGAGGGCGTAGCGTATGCCAGGCCCGCCCGGATGAGTGCTGGAGATCGCATCACCTTCGAGAAGAATCGCAGGCACTTCGGTCAACAACTTGCGTTCAATAACAGGAGGAGCGGATGGGGTGGATTTTTCAGGGCTTTTTGAGCGCGATGTTTTCTGGGTAGATTGAACGGACTGAGTTGCTTCTGAACCGGATTTTTCTTTCGGGGTTGAGGGTGTTCTGCGTTCAGAAACGGAAGTAGATTTTCCAGGAGAGGTGGGTTTGGTTGAGGCAGACCCAGATTTGGCTTGCGCCCCCGTCGCGGAAGGCTGTGTTGGTGGTGAACTGCTTTTTGATGGTTTTTTACCTGCTTTTTTTTCCTGTTTCATAAAAATCCCCCCACGCCTCGGAGGTCTTTACCCGCCTCCTTGAATCACTATGGAAGGATAATAGCCGGTTGCAAATGGATTTTGGAAGGTTTGGGATGTGAAATGGAGAAACAGAAGCATGAAAAGTGGGCAGTAAGCGCAAAAAAGCTTCCGCAACTTT
>JBQCGE010000132.1:0-2907 GCA_051955955.1 Verrucomicrobiota bacterium | reverse complement strand
AAAGGGTGAACACTCCCGGCGTTTGAACCGGAGGGTTATAATTGAAGTAATTTTTTTCTTCGCAGGAATTGCCGCGGTTGTTCTGCTTTTCCTATTCCTGCTTTCTGCGCTCCCAGGATTCTCCAGCATCGCAGCATTCATACTAGCTGCCGGTTGCCTTTGGCTGAACGTGTTATTTTTGCGTAGAAGCGGTGCAACTTTGCTCAGTATCGGGGTTAAATCGTTTTTCTCTTCATTCAAGGATTGTATCAAGGGAATCGTGGGCGGGATTGTCCTGGTATTCGCTTGGATACTACTCGTGATTCTCTTTCTGTCCCCGGAATTGCACATTCAGTTTCCGAATCATTTTTTGCCTCTACTGAATTTGTTGCTCTTTTACTTTTTTAATAATGCTGGAGAATCCTGGGAGCGCAGAAAGCAGGAATAGGAAAAGCAGAACAACCGCGGCAATTCCTGCGAAGAAAAAAATTACTTCAATTATAACCCTCCGGTTCAAACGCCGGGAGTGTTCACCCTTTTTCAAGTTCCCCACAATTCCAGCGTCATTATCAGGTCGCATTAAGGGATAAGCATGAACTTGCGATCAATCGCAGCAATTACGAAATCAACCTAGGTTTGGAACGAACTATTTCGGACTGATTATAACTTGGCATGCCAACCTCGGGATTGTCCTCACCGTTCATCGCCTGGTTTTAGCGTTCGGGCTCGATATGGACGAGGACATCTCGAATGGAGGGGATATCATGTCGGACCGCATTTTTGACGTTGTGAGCGATTTCGTGAGCTTTCTGCACGGTCATCAGGGGATCGACCTCAATATGCATATCGATGAAAAATTCATTACCCATTTTCCGTGCAAGGCATTTCTCGACACGTCGAACTTCGGGAACCTTTTCGGCGGTTTGCTCAATGCGGCGGCAGAAGTGCGGGTCGGGGGCGATGTCCATCAATTCATCCATCGCGGGCCGAAGAATTCGCCAACCGTTCCATGCAATGACCAGGCCGGCAAGGATCGCGGCGTAATCATCAGCGGCTTCCCACCCGTTCCCGCCGATCAGCGCGACAGAAATGCCGATAAAAGCAAACACGGATGTAATGGCGTCGCTGCGATGGTGCCATGCGTCCGCTTTCACTACGGAGCTATCCGCTTCGTGTCCCTCACGCATGGCAAACCGGAAAAGCAGTTCCTTCACCATCACTACTGCCACGAGAACGAGCAATGTGTATGCGGCGGGGCGGTCATGCGGGGAGATTATGTCTTCAATCGCTCCGAAAATAATCCAGAGCGACGCCATCAACAAAATGGAGGCAACAAAAACTGTCGCGAGCGGCTCAGCTTTGCCATGACCATAGGGATGTTCCGCATCTGCCGGAAGGGCCGCGAGGGTCACTCCGCGCCAAACGATGAAGGAACTGACCAGGTCGGCCAGTGATTCGACCCCATCCGCAACGAGCGCGTGGGAAGCGCCCATGACTCCGGCGGTTATTTTTGCGGCTGAAAGCAGCGCATTCGCGGCCATTCCCAGGAACGTCACGCGCAAACTGCGTTCGAGCCTTTCCGACATGGTACAGGTTAAATCATGTGGCAGAACATTGCATCCCGCAGCTTTGGTTCAAACCAGGTGCTTTTGGGGGGCATAATGCCTCCCGCATCCGCAATGGTCATCAAATCCAAAATGCTGGTGGGATACATGGAGAAGGCGCAGGCATACTCGCCCGAGTTTACCAACTTCTCCAACTCCGCCGTTCCGCGAATGCCGCCTACGAAGTTGATCCGCTTGCTCGTCCTTGGGTCATCAATGCCGAAAACGGGCTGGAGCACATATTTTTGCAAAAGAGTTACATCCAGCTTTTCGATTGGATCCTGTGTGGCCGCGTAATGAGGGCGAAAGTTCAAGGTGTGCCATTTGCCATCCAGGTACAATCCCAGCTCATGTTTCCGGGAAGGATTAGGTTTCCCATTGTTCTGAATGACGAAGATCCCATCGAGCTTTTGCAGCAGGCCAGCACTGGTTAACCCGTTCAAATCTTTCAGCACCCGGTTGTAGGGCAGGATTTGCATCTCGTTATGCGGGAAAATGACGCTTAGAAAATAACCGCTCTCCCCTGCTCCGTTGCGGGAATTGAAGACGCGAGAAGCCGCGGCACTCCGATGATGGCCATCCGCGATATACAGAAACGGAATTTTGGCAAAGGCAGATTCAATTTCACGGATGACAGCAGGATCAGCAATTACCCATGCGGTGTGCCGCACCCCATCAGGAGCGGTAAAATCAACAGATGGGTTGCTCGAAGCGATTCCCTCAAAGCGAGCATTCAGTTGTGGATCGGCTTGGTAGGTGAGGAATACCGGTCCAGTCTGGGAATTGAGCGTTTCAATATGGCGCACGCGGTCATCTTCCTTATCCGGGCGGGTGAGTTCGTGCTTCTTAATGATGTCTTTCAGGTACTCCTCGCAACTCGCCACGGCGACAAGGCCAATTTGGGAATGCTTGCCCATGACCTGGCGATAAAGGTAAAAATGCGGCGCTTCATCCTGGACGAGCACACCTTGCGCGATCATCCGGTCGAAGTTTTCTTTTCCCTTGGCATAAACTGCGGGAGAATAAACATCGGTTCCGGACGGAAGATCTATCTCCGGTTTGCTCACGTGGAGAAAACTCAGAGGGTTATCCTTAGCTATCTCACGAGCCTCCTCGGAGGACATCACGTCGTAAGGCAATTCACAAATTTTCGCTGCAAGCTCGGGCTTGGGTCGCAACGCCCGGAACGGTTTCACTGTCGCCATAAATTGTGCCGGAAGATAGGCCCGGAAGCTCGGAACTGTCGAGTGCGGGTTTCGGGATTGCGTAAAAGTGAGTTGTGAGGAGAGGCGCAATCCGTTATGCAACGCGAATCAATGCAACC
>JBQCGE010000131.1:0-2691 GCA_051955955.1 Verrucomicrobiota bacterium | reverse complement strand
TGAACGCGTAACCGTTCAACTCGAGCAAAAAGGCCCTGGCCATTACGAAGGCAAATTCCCCACAAAGGAAGTGGGTGCTTACTTGCTCAATCTCCTCGAAAAAAAGAATGGCCAGTTGCAAGGTTCTCAGGTGCTCGGCGCGAGCGTCAATTACTCTCCCGAGTTTGCCGCCACGGAACCCAATTTAAACCTTCTCCGAAGAATTTCTGAAGCGGGCGGCGGACGCATCCTCGATATAAGCAACCCGGCGCTGAATCCTTATGATTTCAATCGCCAAAAAACATTTCAACCCCGAGACCTTTGGCAATGGTTGCTCCGCTTTGCCATCCTCCTTTTCCCCCTCGATGTCGGCATTCGCCGCATCCAGATTGACCCCGCTGAATGGCGGAAAGTCACTGAACGCATTAAAGCCTGGCTTTTCTTCTGGAAGAGTCGGCCACGCCCTGTTGAAGCGGATGAATCCCTGAATGCCTTGCTCGCCCGGAAGGAGCAAGTCCGCGCGAGGACGACTGCTCCGGCTTCTGAGGTGAACCCGGACCTTTTCAAGCCTGTCAATAAACCGACGGTTGATGATTTTGCAGCCACCTCTCAAGCGCCCGCTGGCACACCATCAACGCAACCGCCTGCCAAACCGCAAACTCAGAAGCCTGAACCGGCAGCGGAGAATGTCACCAGCAGGTTGCTCGAAGCAAAAAAACGAGCCCAAAAGAAGAAGTGACGTCCAGCATGGCTTATCTCGAACCAGCCAAAGCGGTGGTTGCGTTCTCGGTTGCGACCTTCTGATATTCACCGCATCGTTCTTCGCAGCGGAATTTAAGGTCAGAAAAGAGCTTTCGTCCGTTGAAATCGATCAAAGTTAATTCCGGCACCCAGACACCACGCTCAATCCGCCGTTGCACGATGCTCAAGTCGAGTTGCTCAATCGCTCCAGCTATCCCTCCGAAAAACGAAATCTTTTTGGAAAGGTGCGCTGTCGCTTTCAGCACCTGGAAGTCTTCCTGGTCGATATACAATTCGCCGAACATGGCATTGATCAACTTGTCGAAAAATGCATTCGATGGCGCATCCGGACGAGGTCTGAAATAGATCGTGTAAACCGGTCGCCCATTCATGACTTCCGATGGCCCAAGGGTGAAAAGATACCGCGCGATTAACTCAGCATTAACCTCCAGCTTCCTGCTCTTTTCCCCTGTCTCCCGCACATTCGAGCTCTTCTGCAGTTCAGATTCACTCGGGGCTTTCCCATTCACGGTTAATAATTTCGTATCGAGTTCGCCGTCTTTCGGCTTCACTTCATAAACTCGGGTTACCTTGTTCCGTGTGCTCCCGTCCTGATTTTGGTAAATCACTTCTGAACTGCGCTTGAATGCAAACGCATGCTTCATCTTGTGAACTTCCGGCGCGGAGGAGGCTTTTACGCAGCGTTCAAGAATCGCATCGACCGTGAGGGGTTCGTCCGCAAGCACGCACAATGAACTGAGCCACGCAATGAAAATTGCCTGTCGAATCATGAAACGGGCTATTTGGCAGGGGAGGGGACTGCTTTGTCAGCCGATGGTTCAGGTGTGGATTTCACCGCTGGCACTGGCGACCCCAGCTTTGACTCGCCAGCCTCACTCTTCAATTCTTCTAATTTTTTCTTGGCCTGAAAATTCCCGCTTTTAGCCGCTTTCGTCAGCCACTCCTTTCCCACCTTCTCGTCCTTGTCCACCCCATTTCCCGTCAAGTAGCGTACCCCGAGTTCGTATTGCGCATTGTCCGACCCCGCTTCGGCCCGCTTCTTTTGCCATTCAAGCAGATCTCGTTCAGACTTCGATTTTTGTGCGGCAACCTTCGCCGGGTCCACAGGGGCACTCGGCGCGACTGCCGCGGGCGCAGCTCTATAGACGGGCTGAGGCGCAGGCTGAACCGGAACTGGCGCTGGGGCAGGAGCGGGAGCTGGTTGCGAAGGAGCGGGAGCCGGACGCGTTTGAGGGGCTATCCTCCGGGTTAACCTTCGAGCGCTATATTGGCCACACGAAGGAAGAATCGTGAGCACTCCAATAACAACCACGAGGGCAGTTTTCATACAGCGTACTATGTCCTTCCACCCCCAATTAAGCAAGCTCCCACCAGCCCTATCACCATCTCCTTTGGCTGCCAGTCTCCGGGCGATTCGAAATACAATCCCATCGTCCAAACTCTTATCTGGAATAAATTCTTTTGCCTTGCGGGGCTTTATCAGCCTAAGAAAGAGCATGAAAAGACGAGCATTTTTGAAGGGATCAATTACCGCTGCCGTTGCTGGAAGTTTCGCGGCGGAGAGCAATCTTGCTTTTGCAGCGGATGCCCGAGACGCAGAAGCGCGGCAGTACTATGAGTTGAGGGCGTATCGCCTTGCCGACGCGAGCCAGCATGGCGCACTGGATCAGTTTTTGAAGGAGGCGGCAATTCCCGCCTTGAATCGTGCGGGGGCGAAAACGGTTGGTGTGTTCACTGAAATTGAGCCGAAGGAAAACTCATCGTTGTTTGTTTTGATACCATACCCGTCATTGAATGCTTTTGCTGGAGGGGCTGCTCTGTTTCGCGAAAACGAAGAACTGCGCAAAGCGGCGGCGGATTATATCCAAACGCCAAAAAACGCTCCCGCCTTCAAGCGGATTGATACCTGGCTACTCCACGCATTCACAGGAATGCCGAAATTGGAGTTGC
>JBQCGE010000130.1:0-2805 GCA_051955955.1 Verrucomicrobiota bacterium | reverse complement strand
ACCAAGGGATACTCCGGCACGGACTCGTTCACTTATGTCGCAAATGATGGAAAACTGGATAGCGCGATTGCCACGGTTCATTTCACAATCATTAACAGCAACAATCCACCCACGGTCATCGGCCAGTCGATCTTAACGAAGCGCAATCGCTCAGTGAGCATTCTTCCCGAAGCCGAAGATATCGACGGTGATCCGGTTTCATTCGAAATTACTGCGGGGCCGCAGCATGGTGAAGCCTCGGTTGGGGCCAGCGGGATTATTTACCGTCCAGCCTCCAACTACATTGGGTCGGACATCCTGCGCTTCCGTGGATTTGATGGAACTGCCTACAGCCCTGAGGCAGTTATTAATATCTCGGTCATCGCAACCAATGCGGCTCCGGTTGCGCAAAACTTCAGCCGAAAAATCCGGCCGAACGCCGCAAGTATACTTAAATTCACTGCCATGGATCCGGATGGTGATTCCATCCTATTCAAAATCGTAACGGACCCACTCCACGGAAAATTGTATGGCACGACCGGCCCAAATTTCCTTTACGTGCCCTCTACGAATTACGAAGGCCCGGACCGGATTACTTTCATCGTTTCAGATGGATTGCTCGAAAGCGCTCCAGCAACCGCAGAACTCTCGATCATCCGCGAGAACCGCCCTCCGAAGTCAGAAAACCAAAGCGTAAAGGTTGGAACAGGGACGCCTTCCGTACTGCGGCTGAAGCTGGTGGATGACGATGCGGACCCGCTCCAAACCATCGTCCTGAAGGGACCAGCCAAAGGTTTGATTTATGGTTCTGGAACGAACCTCTTTTACCTGCCACGAACAGGTGCCCTCGGGGCCGATCAATTCACTTATAAAGCCTGGGATGGCCAGAAGTTTGGAAATCCAGCCACGGTTTCACTTTATATTTCGCTCGCCCCCAATTCTGAACCGCCAGGGATTGATGCGATCCACATTGTGGGCGACAAAGTGCAAATTCAACTGACCACCCCTTCCTTGGCTCCATTCCATCTGGAGAGTTCAACCGATTTGCTAAATTGGCTGCCGCTTTCGGGAACGATAACTCCACAAACGTTCACGATTGTCGTTACCGATACGAATGCCCCTTCATCGGTGAAGTTTTATCGGGCAAGGCAGGAATAAATCGCGATCTGGCCGCAACTGATTAGCACTGGCCGGAGCTTTTTTTCATCTCCTCCATGCGGCGTTTCATTTCCTCTTCAGGAACGTCTTCGACATGAGAAGCCAGGTACCACCTGTGGCCAAATGGATCAATAACGCCCCCGCTGCGATCTCCATAAAATTGGTTGGTGAGCGGACGTTCCACAGTTGCTCCGGCAGCAACGGCCTGGGCAAAAACCTTGTCCACATCCTGCACGTATAAATGCAATCCCACCGGCGTGCCTGGTAGAGTTGCCGGGCTGACCGCATTCATTTCCGGAAATTCATCCGCCAGCATGATTACGGAATCACCCATCTCCAATTCCGCATGCATGATTTTTCCTCCCGGCCCTGGCATGCGCATGCGTTCGGTTGCCCCAAACGCTTTTTTGTAAAACTCCAGCGCTTCGCTTGCGCCTTTGATGATTAGATATGGAATGACGCTATTATAGCCGTCCGGAATTGGTTTTACATTGGCACTCATGATAAATCCTCACTGTCTCCTTTAGCACCCATGAAGCAATAACCTGCTCAAATGAGCAAGCTTTTGGTAAAAGGTAATCCATTTCCGCCGAGGGTAGCGGAGGTTAAATTCCCGTCTCCTGAGGCCCTGTCTTCGCCATTTCGCGAAGGGAGGTCTTTAGGATTTTTCCGGTCGCGTTGCGCGGCAGATTTTGGAGGAAATAGACCTGGCGGGGAACTTTGTAATCGGCAAGCTTGCTACGAAGAAAGGTGATCAATTCCCGCTCTTCCACTTTCGCTCCTTCGTTCGCCGCCACGAATGCAATTGGTTGTTCTCCCTTTCGGGCGTCAGGACGGCTCACTACGGCAGCTTCTTTCACCCCCGGAAACTGCTAAATAATTTCCTCCACCTCGCGCGGATATACATTGATGCCGTTGACCAGCAGCATGTCTTTTTTGCGGTCGGTTATATAAATATAACCATCCTCGTCCTTGTAACCGATATCACCGGTCAGCAACCAATTTCCGCGCATCGTCCTGGCTGTTTCCTCCGGCTGGTTCCAATAGCCAAGCATGACGTTTCCACCCTGGACACAGAGTTCTCCGACTTCGCGCGGCGGAAGTGTTTCGCCGTTTTCACTCTGAATGATCACCTCAACATCTGGAATCGGCAGTCCTATGGAACCGGCTTTCCATGGGCCCGAAATGGGGTTCATCGTTACCACCGGGCTGGCTTCGCTTAAGCCATAACCTTCCAGGAGCGGGATGGGAAACTTTGCATTGAATTCCCGCAGCACTTCTCCCGGCAGCGGTGCCGCGCCGCTAATGCAAAGGCGCAGCGGAAGATTCGATGGCAGCGGTGCATTCGCAAGCGTTCTGAAAAGCTGTGGAATCGCGGGTAAAATCGTCGCCTGATGCTGAACAATTTCGCTAATAATATTTTTCGGCGGGTGAAGGCTTTTGATCAGGACGAGGGAACCGCCAACGGTAATCGGCAATAAAATTCCAACCGTCAGCATGAAGCTGTGAAACATGGGCAACAGGACTGCAAAGCGATCGAAACTGACTGCCTGCAATACTTTCCGGCAGCTCTCGACATTGTGCATGAGGTTGCCGTGCGAGAGCATCGCTCCCTTGGGTTTTCCGGTCGTCCCCGAAGTGTAAATAATGACAGCGAGGTCGTTGATC
>JBQCGE010000129.1:0-6856 GCA_051955955.1 Verrucomicrobiota bacterium | reverse complement strand
GCAGTTGCCTGTTCTCCAGGCCAGATGTTAAGGAGGTGTACCACACTACTTCGCCAGAGTTGTTTAGGATGATAATGTAACCAAGCTGAGGGTTCACAACTGCTCGGATCAGATTATAGCCCGGCTCCATACGATCTGCTTTCCGCACAAGGACATTAAACACCGGAAAATTTGAAGGCAGTGCCCCTGTGCTAAAAAGAACCGGATTCGGAGCGGTTGTTTTATTTCCGTCCTGATCATGGACCGTGACGCTAATGTTATTGTTCCGAGCAGGTTTGAATCCATAAAGCGGAACGGAATGCGAAGTGGAGTAATCATAGAAATTCCGTGTCCAGCTGCCAAAGCCATCATTCACGGTTACACTGACTCGCGAAGGCACATCGGTTTTTACTGAAAGCGTTCCAGCGAGCGGTGCTTGAGTGGACTTAACAAATGAAGGAGGGGCGCTGAAGTTTAGCGCAAAAACGTGCGTATACGTCCCGATCAGAAAAACCAGCACGTAACGGAATAGGCTCCGATAAAAAAGAATTCCATTCATCTTGGGTAAGGCAATGGGTCAACAAGGAGAAATAGTAAAACCCCTTAGGCCGATAGTGATCGAAAGCACGTTTGCTGCCAAACAAAACAACGCCGGAATTGCGTTGGCAATGTGAGCGTAATCCCTGAAAGTGAGTTAAAATCACGCATCAATGAGGAAGTTGACGCAGGCCACAGTCCTTGCGGGACTTTAGTTCGTTGATCCAGTTAAATCTGAAAGTTCACTTCGATCAGCTTTCGAGAAGAGGAGTTATAACTGTTGAGATTGAGCGTGTTGGTAGAAGGATGCGGCGCGTCGATCCCGCAGCCAGATGCTGGTGAGGATCGCTCCATAGAGCAAAATGATGAACAAGTTGATGGCGAGCAGGATAGTGTTTTTCCACTCACCCATTTTTTCAATATTCGTCAGCAGCACTCCTGGTCGATAATTTATCAGGAATAAGTTCCACATGGCCATCAGGGCGCAGGCTATCATCTGATAACCCATCGCGCGCTTTCGATCTTTCAGAGTTAACAATTGAAAGACAATGACCGTTAATACTCCAATTCCCAAGGTCAGGAAAAACCAGTTCCAGTAAGCTTTTTGTAAAGTAGTTATCAGAATCCAACCCAAAGCACCGCCCACGCCCATCGTTAGGCCGAAGAATATGGTTCTCGGAGTTTGATTTCGGAGCGGCATGTCGGACGCAGGATTGTACGTTCCTTGCTCCATCTGGATTTGTCGCTGCCGATTGTTGGCTCGAAAAATCGCAATGACCAGGCCCACAACATAGAGAACTACGACCCCGCCCAGCAGTGATCCGATCAGGAGCGGGTGTTTGCTAAAGTGACCTCTTCCAAAATAGAGGATGCTCAACAGCGCGCCGGCAAAGAGAAAAACCGCCACGCAAACCACCATTGTGAACCGAATGACATGCTTCCGTTCCGCTTCGGTTGACGCTGCCTTGTAGCTGGCTCGCACACCAATGAATGCACCAAATAATCCCGCGACAGTGCCGAGCAGCGCTCCCGATCCTGCAACGGTGGCTGCAGTTTTTAACGGGGTGGATCCTTTAACGCTGGCTGCCGCGAAAGTTGCCGCACCTGCTTGTGCCCCGGAAATGGGGAGCAACGCGAGCACGCTAATCGTGAATACTTTGCCCGGACGCGTTTTACGCAGGGATGACTCGACCCATTCCGCCACTTGCTCTCGAAGCATTGAGCGTCCGCGTGAGAGTCGCTGGCGAACGGCTTCTTCGGTCAGCGCCAAATCTTCCGCCACCTGCCGGACTGATCTATCTTGGCGATAAAAGAGCACAAGCGGTTCGCGATATTCAATCGGTATTTGGTTGAGCGAATTCCAAAGCAATTGTTCCTCTTCCCTGGTGATTAAAACCGTCGAAGGATCTTCAGTGATGGCAGGTTCACTTTCCGCTTCCAGACATTTTTGTGTTGAATTTTCCCGACGATGGAAATTTCGGGTGAGATTACGAGTTATTCCGCACAACCAGGCCTTGAAATTTTCCGGCTGACGTAATTGGCCTAGAGACTTCCATGCGGTCACGAAAGCTTCCTGGGCAAGGTCTTCACTGCCTTGCACACCACCAACCGCAGTGTAGGTCATCGAACAAACCAGATTTTTGTATCGTTCGACCAGACAGGCGAAACCTTCAGAGCGCCCCTGAAGCGAAAGCTTTACCAGCTCGTCATCTGGCAGGTCCTGCAATGCTTCAATATTCTTCATTCACCATTAAGTGGCCGGTGGCGACAAAAGGTGACAGAAAATCGAGAAAAAGCGATTTCGAGAAATAGTCTTGGAAAATCAAGCCGATTTCACATGAACCAGAAAAGAAGAACCAGAAAAATCAGAAGCTTATTGGAAAGCGAGTAGGGGAGCGATCCAGTTGGATTCTAATGTGGGTTCATTTCGTTTTAAGCCTTTGGTTGAGGTTGGGCCACGATTGATCGTGACCCATGCTTGTTTTTAATGAATTTTTCGGCGGCGCTCGCTTTTGCGCACCTTGGATGAACTCAGCGATTCTTCCGGCCACCCGGTCCTTTGATAATCGCCTTTGCGGCCCGGGTCGGTTTTGTCTTCGGCGTATTTTCCGCTGGGTTTACCTTTGTTTTCTGGCATGTTGGATTCCTTTCTCTTGGGGTTATTGCATTAAGTGAAATTGTTTTAGTACCTCCTGTTTCGGCGAGTTGACGAGGTTGCAATGCAGGTTTTGCTCGATTTTGCCCCGGGCAGTTGGCGTGAGCTGTTCGAGAATGGAACTGTTAATTTCCTCGCTTGCGGCAAAGAGGCACCCATCAACTTCATTGCTCCCGAGCAGATCACTTATTGTGTTCGCTATCTGGCTAATGTTTCGCCGATCGTTCTCAAGACAGATGTTATGCCTTTCACCCGTAGCACCGTCATTAATCGCTGCGCCCGCGACGGAACCTTTGGTGTTTTGCCCCGCACTATCGGTCACCAGGCGCGTAACACGATCGTCCCCCAGGGGTGATTTATAGTTCTCAACCGGCGATAACCTTGGCGTACTGGACATTGGATCCTGGTCGAGCCGAAAGGCTTTAAACGTTCCTGTATCGGTGATGACTACTAGTTTCATTTAGTTCTCCTTTCCATTTATTAATGGCCGTTCGATTTTTCGTGCAGGCTCGTGCTCGCTGGATCGATCGGGCCGTGGGTTTTCCATGGTTTGTTTTAAGCCGTTGCAATTATACCTTGGAAGGGGATTTCTTTTCCTGGAGGGGGCCACCCTTCGAAAACAATAACGGCCACCATGAAGTAAGGCAGGCGAAGAAAAAAGGAATTCGCCATTCCATTCAAACTTTTTACTGCCTCTGAGAAATCCACTTCCAAACCGTGCTCCTTCACTCAATGAAGCACGGTTTGAGCGATAAGCAACGAGGCGAGCGGCTTTGAAAACCAATAAAGGGAACCCGGAGTTACACAGGCGGGGGGGGCGGAGGCGTGCTGCCGGGGTGCTTGATTCCCAAAGCAATTTCGAACTCGTCGGAGAAACTCCTCATCTCGGAAATGACTCGATCCGGTTGCTGGGCGATGTTTTCTATCAGGCGAACTGCCATTTCCGGCTTGCGCCGGATCAACTCGGAAGCGGCAACGATGAGAGCGAGATAATTATTTACGTTGTGCCGCATCACCGAAAGCTTTTTGTTCAGGTCAACAACCTGTTCGGGCGTGAGGGCGATCGGCTTATCCGGCAAAAGCATAAAAAACGATGCACGAATGGGTTAGGTGTTGGCAAGTGGCATTCACCCAAAGAATTATTGGCCAACCGATACGAACCAGCAAAGCAGTAATTAATATCCGGGAAGAAATTTGGTAGCGCGTACGGGAATCGCACCCGTCTTTCAGCCTTGAGAGGGCCGTGTCCTAACTGATAGACGAACGCGCCATTGACTTGTGCACAAGCTTTAGCTTGCGGGTTGACACTATGGCGGCAGGGATGGTCAATGTCAATCTATCCGTTTACTCGAACAAGTTAACGAACGCGGCGCTTATAAACATGAATTCGACTCGACCCACAAATTTTTTTTGGGCACGGTCCAAACCATGCTGAAACGACAATTTCTTAAGTTCGTTCTGTTGGCGGGACTCGTTATTCCGAATCAGAGTGAAGATGCGCCCCGAGCCGCTCGTTCGGTTCACCTTGGCTATAAAGCTCCGGAAGGAGTTCTGTTCTATAACGAGATGGCCGTTACAGAATCAGTCAATGGCAGTTACTTCATGGCGTGTGGTTGGAACACCGGTTATTTCGGCATTCAGCAATTAAACTCCGAGACGAATAAAGTCGTCATTTTTTCTGTTTGGGATCCAACCCTGGGCGATGATCCAAACGCCGTAAAAACTGAGGAGCGCGTGGAGTTGCTTTACGAAGGGCCCGGTGTTCGCATCAAGCGATTTGGAGGTGAGGGGACTGGCGGCCAATGCATGGCACCCTTCAACTGGAAGCTTGGCGAAACAAATCGCTTCCTCATTCGTGGCGAAGTGCAGGGGGAAAAGACGGCTTACACAGCCTGGGTAGCCAAGTCGGATGGCGATTGGCGCAAGCTCGCAACGTTTCGGACAAAAACGAAGGGCCGTCCATTATCCGGTTATTACTCTTTTGTGGAGGATTTCCGCCGCGATACAAAAAGCGCAACCCAGGAAAGATGCGCGTATTTCCAGAATGGATGGATCAAATCCATCAAAGGGGAATGGGTGCCGCTGAATGAAGCCCGATTCACCGCCTCTTCAGCGACCTGGGAAGCAAAAGAAACCATCAACGCGGGAGTTGAAAATGGAAAATTCTTTTTGCAAACAGGTGGCCGCACGGAAATGAAAACACCTTTAAGGTCGATGATGAAATTGGAGAAAGTGGCGGAGCGGCCATCGGATTTGCCGAAGGAAGTTGAATAGCGTTTCAACTCACCCGTTGCATTGAAATTGAGCTGAGTTCGCTGGCTTTTGCGCGTGCCCATTGATCTGCCGCCAGAATCGCTTCAAGGGTAGGGTGCTCAGTGACGCTATGGGAGTTCATTGTGTCCGCCACTAATTGCGTAATCTGAGGGAACGAAATTTTTCCCGCACAAAACGCATCAACCGCAATCTCATTCGCGGCATTGAAAACCGCCGGCAGTGTGCCGCTGATCGTTCCGGCGCGCCGGGCCAATTCGAGCGAAGGAAAACGCTCAACGTCCGGTTCTTCAAATGTAAGAGTGCCAATTTTCGCGAAATTAGTTTGAACTCTGTTGCTCTGGATCCGCTCTGGATAAGTCAGGGCGTACTGGATCGGCAGGCACATATCCGGCGTGGAAATTTGGGCAATAATGGAGCCATCCACGAATTCGACCATGGAATGAATGACGCTTTGCGGATGCACCACAACTCCGACGCGCTCCATTTCAATATCAAAAAGCCAGCGTGCTTCAATCATCTCCAGGCCCTTGTTGAAAAGAGTGGCAGAATCAATCGTGATCTTGCGACCCATAACCCAGGACGGATGTTTCAGTGCGCGTTCCAGTGTGATAGATGGAAATTCTTCACGCGGGGTTTTGCGAAATGGGCCACCGCTGGCGGTAAGGATCAGTTTGCGAACGGATGCACAGGGTTTCTCATCAAGGCATTGGAATATTGCCGAATGTTCGCTATCCACCGCAAGAACACGAACGCCAAATTTGCGGGCTTCGCTCATCACGATTTCCCCAGCCATGACGAGAATTTCCTTTGATGCGATTGCGATATCCTTGCCCGCGCGTATCGCCGCAAGTGCCGGTTTCAGCCCGGCTGTGCCTACAATTGCAACCAGCACAATATCGGCTGAAGGAAGCGTGGCGAGTTCAAGCAAACCTTCATCACCCGAGTAAACACGCGTACTCGCGCCGAGAGCATCGCGCAGCACAGCAGCCTTCTCCGCTTGATTGATGCTGATCGCTTCGGGTTTGTGTTTCAGTGTTTGTTCGAGGAGCAATTCGGTGTTATTCCCCGCAGCGAGGCCGACAAGCTGGATGTGCTCAGGAAGATCTTCGGCAACTTTTATTGTGCTGGTGCCAATGGAGCCGGTGGAGCCGAGAAGGACAACTTTTTTCATCAGAAGGAGGGGGCAAAAAATCAGGTTAAAACATGCCGGAGATACAGATACATGAGCGGGGCATTAAATAACAAACTGTCCATGAGATCGAGAATTCCACCAATCCCCGGAAAAAACCGCCCGGAATCCTTTACTCCAGCTTCGCGTTTGAAAAGGCTCTCGATCAAATCGCCAATCACCGCTGTAGAACTGAGTAAAACACCAAGAATGATCGCGTTGACCAGGTTCATCCCCACCAGGTGATGCCCGGCAATTTTTGCGTATGCGATGCTCACGCCGGTCGCAATTACAATTGCTCCGCCAAAGCCTTCCCATGTTTTGCCGGGGCTGATTCTCGGGATCATCTTATGACGGCCGATCAACGAACCGGTAACATATGCGCCAAGGTCGCTGAATTTCGTGACGAGAATGAAATAGAGCACGTAAAACTTCCCCTCAACTCCCGGGAAGAAGTTGATCTTTTGAATGAAATTGAGGAGCCATGAAACGTACATGATGCCAAAGAGCGTCGTGGCAATGGCGGTAATGGCTTCCGGAGTGTTTCTGGCAAAAAACTGTCGAACACATAGGCCCAGGACGAACAGGATCAAAAAGCTTGTTTCAAAATCGTTCGCTTCCGCCGGAGCCACATTGTGCCCCGCAAAACCGCTCAAGTAAACAAACGTGCTGGTGGTGAGAAGGAGAGAACCAAAAATCCCCCAGCCCTTGTAGCATGCCAGGCCTATTTTTTTCGCAAGATC
>JBQCGE010000128.1:0-4398 GCA_051955955.1 Verrucomicrobiota bacterium | reverse complement strand
TTGACGTGCCTACCAAACGCGTCAAGGATACCGCCCAAGTCGCGGGAAGCAGGTCACAGCCCAGTTGGGCAAAATGAATCTTATTCCCTTTAAACCATGAAACAAACTAAGTTTTTCAATCTCCTCCTGGCGAGCGTGATGATGGTCGCAATCGGTGCCGGTTGCAAAAAGACACCGAAGAACATCACCAACATCCCGGGGCAACCAGCACCCCGCATCGGAGGAGATTCGGCGGGCAGCATGATCAACCCAAACACGAGTTCGTTTGGGAACACCATTCCGCAAAACGGGCTGGGAAACACTTCCGCATTGGGCTCGTCCAACGCTCACGAAATACCCGGGTCCGACACAATGAATGCGAATGAGGACCGCTCGGCGCTTTCGCAGCAGACGGTCTATTTTGATTTTGACCGCTCCGCCATCCGCCCCAGCGAACAACCGAAGCTGGAGCAGGTCGCGACTTATTTGAAGAGCAATCCCAATCTGCAATTGAAGATTGAAGGACATTGCGACGATCGCGGGACCGAGGAATACAATCGTGCGCTGGGTGAACGCCGGGCGATTGCAGCTCGTGAGTTCCTGATCCAGAAGCATAATATCGGATCGGACCGAATCACGACCGTGAGCTTCGGCGAAGATCGTCCAGCGGACATGGGCAAGACCGAGGAAGCCTATGCGAAGAATCGCCGGGACGAGTTTGTGATTTTGAAGCCCTGATCGCTTTTCCAGATATTTCGAAAGAGGATGGGTGCAAAAGCCATCCTCTTTTTGCTTTTTGAGAGACGAGAAAACCGAAGCTGGCTAGGGGAAGGCCAGACAAGAGAAATTGGACGGTTTTCGGCAAGGGCTTGCCAACGCATGCGGCGGTTTTAATTTAGGCGCATGCCGATTTATGAATTTGCCTGTTCGAATTGCCGGAAGGTTTTCAGCTTTCTTTCGAAGAGGATTAACCCGGAGAAGAGCCCGGTTTGCCCGAAGTGCGGAAACAAAAAATTGACCAAGCAAATGAGCCGATTTGCGATGACGAAAGGTTTAACCGAACCAGCGGCGTCGGTGGAAGGAGGGGATGATTTCCCAATGCCGGATTTCGACGATCCGAAGGTTGCTCGGGCGATGACAGAGATTGAACGGGACATGGAGGGAATGGATGAGAATAACCCGCGGCACATGGCGCAGATCATGAAGAAAATGAAGGATGTCATGCCTGAAGGAAGTGTGCCGAAGGAGATGGATGTCGCGATTCGGCGACTGGAGCAGGGGGAGGATCCTGAAAAAATCGAGGAAGAGATGGGAGATCTGCTGGGAGGGATGTTGGGAGACGAGGACGGAATGGGGGGGATGCCTGGGATGGGCTACCAGAAGGATTCGGGTTTGTACGATTATTGAGGAGAGCGTTCCAAAAGGGTTTTTTTACTATCTGTTTCGCAAAAAGAGGGCGGCTGGATATCGCTTGTGAAAAAGTTCACAAGCGTTATGGTTTTCGGGTAAGTCGGCGCAAAGAACGGCCCTAAATATTTCTGGCGCGCAAGCGTCAAAAGATATTCGAGGTGCATCAATTTTTATTTTGAAGGTGCTTGTTTGATTTGATCCTTTGTTGACTCTATGAATCGGATGAAAGGAAAGACCGCTTTTTTACTCGTGCTTGGAATGCTCTCCGGGATTGGATGCCAGGACCGCGAAATCAAGACGTATCGTGTCGCGAAGGATGATGCGACCAGTTCCAGCCATGCGGACCATGATCATCCACACGCCGATGAAATTCCCGCCGCGCCGACACCGCCCACTGTGCATTATGACGTGCCCGCAGGGTGGCAGGAGCAAAAGCCGGATCGGATGCGGGCGGCATCGTTCCAGATTGTCGGTGAGAATGGAAAACTGGCTGAAGTATCGGTAACGCCTTTACCGGGTGCGCAAGACATTGAAAACCAGGCAGTGAACTTGTGGCGGCAGGAGCTTGGTCTGGAGCCATTGAGCGCGAGCCAGTTCGAGGAACAGAAGCAAAAGGTGCCGGTGGACGGCGGGTCGGGAAATCTTTACGAGATGGTTTCTGCCGTCACGAAAGGGAGTGAGCAGCCTGTGATGCGCCAGTATGGAGTTGTTTACTCCCAGGGAGAGGTGCTTTGGTTTATTAAAATGAAGGGGGAAGATGCGTTGGTGACGGCTCAGAAACCGGCGTTTTTGAGCTTTCTCAAGTCGCTGCATTTCACAGCTCCGACAGCCCTTGCATCGGCTCCGGTCAGCACAAACTCGAAAGAAATCCCCGCGAATTCAGATTTGCCGAAGTGGCAAGCTCCCGCAAATTGGCACGCGCAAACGCCCGGGCCGATGTTGCTGGCCAGTTACGGCATTGATGCGGAGGGGGGGCACGCGAACGTTACCATCAGCCAGTTGCCCGGAGATGCGGGGGGTGAGTCGGCCAATATCAATCGTTGGCGCGGGCAGCTTGGGTTAAGGCCTGCGACGGAAGCGGACCTGGCGCAAACGGTGACCTCGAGGGAAATTGATGGAAAAAAGGCTTACGTGGTGGATATTAAGGGCACCAATGTCCGCACAGGCAATCAATCGCGGATGGTCGCGGTAGGGGTTCCCCGTCCTGACGGAACCTGGTTTTACAAACTGACCGGCGACGAATCAACAGTTGAGAAAGAAAAGGGCGCTTTTCTGAAGTTTATTCAAAGCGCATATTAATGAGATTCCATTGTTAAAGTCCTCAATTTCTTTACATCGCTACGATTGACGGTGGTCTGCCTTGCTCTTGCGCTGGGGCTCGTATTTTTTGGGACGCTGGCGCAGGTGAAATGGGGATTGTACGTGGTGCAGCACGATTATTTCGGCAGTTTTTTAGTCTGGTGGAAGCCACCGGGCTTTAACTGGAAATTGCCGGTCTGGCCTGGCGGATATTTGCTGGGCGGAGTTTTGCTGTTGAACCTGATTGCGGCGCATATCAAGAGATTCAAGTTTACCCGGAAGAAATTGGGGATTTTCATCATTCATGCGGGATTGATCCTGCTTTTGGTGGGGCAGTTATTTACGCAGCTTTTCCAGGTGGAAAGCTTCATGCGAATCGAAGAAGGACAGTCCAAAAATTATTCGGAAAGTTCGCTGCATAATGAATTGGCGGTGATTGATACGACTGATCCGGAACTGAACACGGTGGTGGCGATTCCGCAACACGTCCTGGCAAAGAAGTCGGAAATTAGCGACCCGGCACTTCCATTTAAAATCAAGGTCAATTCGTTTTACGAAAACTCGACACCGATCGTGATGCCTGCGTCACGCTCCTTGAGCTTTGAGAAGCGGCCCCTGGCGACGGCGATGGATGATCGGAATATTCCGGCGGGCACTTTTGAAATCGTTACGGACGAAGGTTCAAAGGGTACATTCCCGGTATCGAACTGGCTGCATGAGGATCGGCTGGTACATAATATCACCGACCAGATTGGTTCCCGGTTGAAACCGGGTTTCGCCGAACCACCCCGTTTTAGCTACAAAGGGCATAACTATGAACTCGTGATGCGTCCGATTCGTTATTACAAGCCCTTTACGCTGACGTTGGAGGACTTCACCCATGAGAAATACGCGGGGACGGAGGTGCCGAAGAATTTTTCGAGCCGGGTTCAACTCATCAATTCGGATACCAAAGAAAATCGGGAGGTGTTGATCTACATGAACAACCCACTGCGCTACAATGGGGAGACGTATTACCAGGCGAGTTTTGAGCCTGGGGATCGGGTGAGCATCCTGCAAGTGGTTCGCAACCCGAGCTGGCTGACCCCGTACGTGGCCTGCGTGATGGTTGGGGCCGGGCTCCTGATTCAATTCCTTTCACACCTCCTTGCATTCGCGAAGAAAAGGACCGCATGAAAAAAGAAGAAAAAAGTTGGCAGAAATGGCTTCCCTGGGTGGTTGTAATCGTGATGGCTGCCTGGGTGATCGGCGGAATCAAGGAGCGGGGGCCAAAAACACCTTTTCACGTTGAGGAATTCGCGAAATTGCCGGTGCTGTTAGGCGGGAGAATCCAGCCGATGGACTCGGTAGCGCGAAACACATTGCTGGTGCTGCGCGGCAAGGGGAGCGTGATCGCGACGGAGAAGCCGCAGGAGGAACTTGGGTTCATGGAACTTTCCAAGGCTCCGAAAATGTCGGCGGCGGAATGGATGCTCGAGGCGATGACCCGTCCGCAGGAAGCTGACAAGCGATACATTTTCCGGATTGATAATGGTGAAGCGTTAAGCTTGTTGAAATTACCGGCGTACCGAAAATATTTTTCTTTCAACGAGCTGAAGTCGGGTTGGGAAGAAGTTGACAAGCAGGCGGACCGGATCAAGGACATCAAGGATGAGGTGCGGACACCTTTTGAAAAGCAGATCATGAAACTGCAGTACGGGTTAAACCTGT
>JBQCGE010000127.1:0-6624 GCA_051955955.1 Verrucomicrobiota bacterium | reverse complement strand
AAACCAGGAAGAAAAGTAATAGGTACTTTCTCATAGTTAAAACTCCCTCAGGCTGGCAGTTCTCAATATATAGAATATTATTTCCTAAAAAATTCAAGAACAATCCGGCGAAGCTTTTATAAGAGGCTGATGGAAAGGCTTATGCGACGTAAGTTTTTCCCTGATTCAAAGGGTGGTCATGCGGAGTTGGCACAGAACCTGAAGAAAATTCAGGCGGAAAACTGTCTTAAAATCGAGAGATTGAACGCCAAGGAAACAGAATTGAATGAACATCTTCCCAAATGAAAAAAGTCAAAGCTGAGCGGTAATGATCGGTTAAACTCGCTCCCGAGAATTATGTGACGGCATATTTCGCGTGATTTTGATTTTGAACCGAACTAAAGTTTCCGCATGACAATTTGGATCTTAGCAATTGCGCTATTGGTGATCTTTGGCGCGGTGGGTTTTTTCCAGGGAGCAATCAGGACGGCTATCAGTTTTTTGGGTGCGATCATCGCGGTTTTGCTGGCGGTTCCGCTGGGCCACGCGCTTCAGCCGCACCTCGGTGCACTCGGAATCAAGAATCCCGTTTGGGCGTTGATTGCCGCGCCCGCAATCGTCTTTTTGGTAATTTATCTCGTCATTTCCGGACTTTCATTTTACGCGCATCACAAAGTCTACCTGATCTATAAGTACAAACGGGACGATCTCGAGCGTTTGCGCTGGGAACGGATGAATCGAATGGTCGGTTCCACCATTGGGGTGCTGACGGGGGTTTTCTTTTTTCTGCTCATTTCCGGGGTGATTTACGCGGCGGGATACCTCACGGTTCAATTGTCAGCCGAGGAAAATAATCCAGGGACCATTCAGTTCGTGAACAGCGCCCGGCAGGATATGGCGAACAGTGGGTTCGATAAAACCGCGGCAAAGTTCGACCCAGCTCCTAAAATTTTCTATCAGGCTGCGGATGTCCTTGGACTGCTTTACAATAACCCTTTGTTGCAGGGGCGCCTGGCGACCTATCCCTACTTCTTGAAGCTGGCCCAGCAGCAGGATTTTCAGGAGATGGCCACGGACAAAGAGTATAACGACCTGATTTTCGGCAAGGCTCCGGTGACCCAGATCATTGACCATCCGCGCACGCAGGCATTGATCAACAACAAGGAATTGTTTGAATACCTGAAAGGGACGGATATCGCCGACTTGAAATCGTATTTGCGAACAGGAAAATCGGAGAAGTACGAGTCGCAGGAAATCCTCGGTGTCTGGGACTTGGACCGCAATGCGATCTTAACTCAATTGCGCAAATCAAATCCCGATATCAAGGCGCGTGAGCTGCGTGAGTTGAAAAAACAATTTGAGGCGGTGCCGCCGATTTCCTTGATTGCGATGCCGGACAAGAAAGTCATCATCAAGAGCGACGTTCCGGCGCCTGCGCCTGAAGCCGCCCCTGCAGAAGAACAGGCCCAACCTGATCCTTATGCGCGTTACCGCACTGCGGCTCCGGCTCAACCCGCACCACAGCCTGCGCCGGTTCAAGCTCCGGCGGGCCCAACCATTCCGAAACTGAGCGGTGAAGGAACCTGGACGGAAGGCGCAGGGCAATATGTGCTCACCGTGCCAGACCCGAGCGGCAAGGAACAGAACGTTACTGCCACCATTCGCGGGGATGAAATGGTTGTGCATACCCCGATCATTCCTCTCGTGTTCTTCAAGGAATAATCATTTCCGTGCCCACTCGAGTTATTGCAGTCGCCAACCAAAAGGGCGGCGTTGGAAAGACCACGACGTCGGTCAATGTGGCCGCGTGCCTTGCCGCCACAGGACAAAAAATTCTTTTGATCGACCTTGATCCGCAGGCGAATGCGACCAGCGGGGTGGGATTGGAAAAGCGCGAAGGCGCTTCTGCCTATCCGGCTCTGCTCGGCGAGGGCACACTGGAAGCGAGCGTTGTCCCGACTGCTTATGAACGGCTGTCTGTAATCCCGAGCGAGGTGGACATGTGCGGCGCGGAAGTAGAGTTGTCGCGCGTGGAGAATCATCTACACCGGTTGAAAATGGCTTTGGAGCCGATTGTCAATTCGGGCCAGTACGATTTGATTCTGATTGATTGCCCTCCGGCGCTCGGTGTACTGACGCTGAACGTATTTACAGCAACGGATTGGCTGCTCATTCCATTGCAGTGCGAATATTACGCGCTGGAAGGAATCTCCATGATCAATCGCGTCATTGGCCAGCTTCGGGATGGCGGAGTGAATCCGAACCTGGAAATCCTGGGCGTCGTGATGACGATGTTTGACGGGAGAACGCGGCTGGCAGCGCAAGTCGTGCAGGAAGTGCGGCAACATTTTGGAGATCTGGTTTTTGATACTCTGATTCCGCGCACCACGCGATTGGCGGAAGCTCCCAGCTTCGGGAAACCGATTATTTACTACGATAAGTACAGCGCGGGGGCTTCGGCTTACGAAGTGCTTACGGAAGAAATTCTGAAGCGGGTCGCCGCGAAGCAGTGATCAAGGGGAAATGCGCACGGCGCGATAAATCGTGATCCGTGATGAAGCAGCGGCTGAATCAATGATTTGGGCGGACAGGTTTGTTCGAGTAAGTTGAGTAATTTCTTTCCAAAGCCCTCCTGGGGTGAAGGCCTGGATTGAATAGTCCGTCAGGTAACTACCACTAAAAAAGACAGAAAAGCCGTTGGACTCGAATTTCGGGTTTAAAAACTGGTTGGTGGTGGAATGCCGGGATTGCACGTGGGCCTGGGCAGTGGAGCGGGCCCCGAGTGCGTCCGTGGCAATGAGCGTGAGCGTGAAAGTGCCCGAACGCAACGGAGGCAGAGTGAAGGTGAAGGGTGGGGCATTCAGTTCCGCAACCTTAAATTCATTCAGAAAACACTCCACCGAGGAGAGCGCACCTTCAGGATCGCTCGCCTCTGCCGTTACTTCGATGGGATCGAGAATCGAAACGATTTGATTATCGGTTGGAGTTTTTATCGAGATGATGGGGGCTGAATTCGGCACACCCTGGACGACCGTTTGGAAAGTGATTGAGTTGTTGTAGGAAATTTCCTCACCTTCAACCTTGCCGACGCTTCCGACAAAGACCGCGTAGTCCGCTTGCGTAGGCATTGTCTTCACCTGCACGGAAACTTCCGCGAACGGCAGCAGTTCAGAGATGCTGATAGAGACGGTCTGGTTCGATCTTGTGACGGAGCCCGCTGAGGCTGTGGCATCCACAAAAGCAAGGCTTTGAGCCAGCGTAATTGTGCCCTCCACATTCGTGGCCGTTGAGTCGCCTTCATTTGAAATGGTAATGGAATAAACCAGCGGTGTACCTGTTTTTGCCGGGTCAGGAAGGGCGACCGCATCAATTGAAAGATCGGGAGCGGCAGCAAGGGGCAGAGTGGCAGAAGCTGCAAATACGAACAAATTCCTCAGCAATCGGGGCATTTGCAGAAGAGATTAAAAAACGGGCGGCGGGGATCAAGAAAATCCGATGCCAACCAGCGAGCGGGTGCAATGGAACCGAAACGCCTCCGAGCAATTAGACGGGCAGGAGAGAACCAGTCACTACCTGTTTCAGCGAATCGATATCAAACGGCTTCTCGAGTAGTTGAAACTGAGCACCTTGCGGCAAATCTTCGTCCCGGGCGAGTCCAGTCATGAGCACCACCTTGAGTGAAGGACATTCCTTCACCGCCCAGGAGGCAAACTCCAGCCCTGACCCATCCGCCAGCGAAACATCGGTAATCAGCAGCTCGATTTGGGCGGCGCATGAATCAAACAAATCACGCGCGCGTTGTATTGAAGAGGCGGTGAGCACTTCCCGTCCAAACTCGGACAGGACGGATTTTACGATGCCGAGGATCAATAATTCATCCTCAATGACAAGGATCGCTCGGGGTTTAATGTCATCAATCGAGTTCAAAAATAAAGCTCCTGCAATGCATTCGTTCCAGGACGGCACGTTTTTTCCAAAAAAACGAAAAAAGCGACGATTCGAAAAAAATTAAAAAAGTTGGAAAAAAAGAGATGAGTTGAAACGAATGCCTCTATGACGGGCCGAAATGGCCGAGCGACATTTGGACACAAAGAATGGAAATGGCTTTTGCAGTCGAGTTGAAAGAGGGGAACAAAGGTCGGATTTTCGATGCGTCGGAACCTGGCCTGGAGGGCGGAGAAGAACGAGCGACAACCGTTGAACAGATGAATGGGGATCAGGACAGAGCATTATTGCCGACGCGAGCGAGTCTTTTATCGCGGTTGCGCGACGTTGGGCAGGATGGGAGCTGGCGGGAGTTTTTCGATCTGTATTGGAAATTAATTTACAACGCGGCGCGGAAGCGAGGGTTGACGGCGACGGAAGCGGAGGAAGTGGTCCAGGAGACAATGATCAGCCTCATGAAAGAAATGCCGACCTTTCGCTACGATCCCAGGAAGGGGTCATTCAAGTCGTGGTTGATGCATATCACCTACCGCAGGATTGCGGACCAGGTGCGGAAGCGGAAAAACCAGCAGGTTTTAGATGAAAACATCGAAGTTGAGGCGGATTCGGATTTTGAGCGGTCCTGGATGGAGGAGTGGCAGCAGAACCTGATCGAAACAGCGGTTTGCCGGGTGCGGGAGCGGACCAGCCCGCATGTATTCCAGGTTTACTCCCTCTGTGTTTTGCAAAACAAGGGAGTGCGCGCAACTGCACGAATTTTGAAGATGAGCGTTGCGGGCGTGTATATGGCGAGCTTCAAGGTGAATAAGTTGATTAAAGCGGAAGTAGAAAAGCTCAAGGCAAAGGAACAAGCATGAGATTCATACTGAGTTCGCTGGGGCTAACACCGAATACTATTTACAAACCTTACCGTTTGTATGGCAATGAGAAGGAGAGTTGTGTAAAAGCGCAGATTCTCGGGAAGCTGAAAGGCGCTCTCGGGAGTCTGCGCCACAACTCTAAAAATTAAAAAATCTGAAGAAAAAATGTTCGTGTTAAAATCAGCCAAGCCTGTGGACAAAAGGCGGTTGTCGGTGCGGGTTGTGTCGTCACCCACCCCGAGCCCCTCTCCACGTTAGGCCAAACCAAACCTCTCAGTTGAGAACACGCGATGGGAGCACGGAACGTACAAATCCGCTGCTCCTATTCTTTTGGAGATATTGTCGCCCTTACCGGCGCGGTGCGGGAGCTCCAATTACAATATCCCGGTGCGTTTAAAATTGATGTCCGGACGAGTTATCCGGAGCTTTGGCAATTTAATCCATATATTGACGAGCACGCCGCGCCGGAGGTTGTCATCGATTGTGACCACGTCCCGATTGATAGGACGGGCAAGCGTGGATGGCATTATGTTGAAGCCTACCTTGATTTGATCAATCGCAAGCTGGGCACGAACGCTCGGATGAATGACATTCGCGGGGATATTCACATCTCCGCTCAGGAAAAAGATTGGTATTCGGAAATTTATAATTACACGGGAGAAGAGATACCGTTTTGGATCGTCTGCTCCGGGGGGAAGTTTGATATTCCGATAAAGTGGTGGGACCACGCCAGGTATCAACAGGTGGTCGATCATTTCCGGGGGCGAATCCAGTTCGTGCAAATTGGCGCATGGGGGAATCATCATCCAAGGCTCAGGGGGGCGATAGACCTGCGTGGTCGAACAAAGATCCGGGATCTAATTCACCTGGTTTATTATTCCCAGGGTGTTTTTTGCGGCGTTACGGCATTGATGCACCTTGCAGCTGCGGTTCCGACTGAAAATGGGTTTTACAGGGAAGGGATCATCATCGGGGGCTTGCGTGAACCGGCCGCGTGGGAAGCATATCCCGGGCATCGATATTTTGTTCCCAAAGGAAAGTTCGAGTGTCAGCACTGCTGGAAACAGCGTTATTTTGAAATTCCAGATCGCGGCGGTAATTCAGACGCAAAGTTATTTTGCTCGCGCATTCAAAATGAGCTGCCGGCTTGCATGGATGCGATTAGCGCCGAAGAAGTGATTAAAGGCATCGAACAAGTATTGGTGGAACGTCATACCTTGAAGTCGCACGATATCGAGAAGGCAGAGCGGGCGATAATCGTAAGCGAGCAGCAGAGCAATTTCGACCGGCACAACATTACTCCTCTCAATGCTGCTGTAAAAGCCGCTGAATTTTTGGGGCACATTCGGCCTTATCCAAAGCGGAAATATGCAAGGCGCGGCATTGTGATTTGCGGTGGAGGGGTGAGCTACTTTACGAATGCCTGGGTAAATATTCAGATGCTGAGACGCCATGGATGCAACCTGCCGATTGAGGTCTGGCATTTGGGACGGCACGAATTGGACCGTAAAATGGAGGCGCTGCTGGAACCGTTGGGGGTGCGATGTGTCAATGCGCGGCAGGTCATGAACCGGCATCCGATGAGGAACCCCCTCGGGTGGGAACTTAAGAGTTACGCTCTGCTGCACTGCCAGTTCGGGGAAGTTTTGTTTTTAGATGCCGACAATGTGGTGGTGAAGAACCCGGAATATCTGTTCGAGACCGTTGAATATAAAACTACGGGGGCAATTTTCTGGCCGGATTACGACCGACTGAAATCGGACCGACCGATTTGGGAATTGTGCGGAGTAAGTTATCGTGATGAGCCGGAGTTTGAATCGGGGCAAATTGTGGTGAACAA
>JBQCGE010000126.1:0-3227 GCA_051955955.1 Verrucomicrobiota bacterium | reverse complement strand
ACGGATTCAAACCATTTTTCCAGTTCGAATGACGAAAGCTTTAACCCATAAAGAGTGTTGATTGTGTCCAGGTTAATCGGGATCGGGACTAGTTGACCATCCACACAGGCGAGGACACGGTGCTGGTATGCGCGCCATTTTGTAAACTGCGATAGATATTCAAAGACATGCCTGGCGTTGGTATGAAAAATATGCGGACCATACTGGTGAATCAGCACTCCCGCTTCGTCATATTTATCATACGCATTTCCTGCAATGTGGTTGCGCTTGTCGATCAACAAGACTTTTTTATTCAACTGGCTGGCCAGCCGTTCTGCTAATGTGCTCCCCGCAAACCCTGCACCGAAGATCAAATAATCAAACATAAACTCACCTTTTTCTTGAGCGGCGTTTTTGCATGCCGCGGGTTACAAACTGGCAGTCGCGATTGCTTCAGCTTCCGGCAGGGTGCGACTGTTCAAAACATCCTCGATATGACCTTCAAGTTTCTCCACAATTATTTCCCATTGGTTCTCCTCTGCCATTCGAATTCCCCGCTGCACCGCGGCTTCATCTGGTTCCAGTGATTCTTGGCGGCAATACTCCACGAATTCGTCGTGAGATTGAGCTACCTTTACCACACTGCTGAAATTGGAAACGACGTCCGGAACTGCGCTCGATACGATTGGCCGGCCCGTCGCCATGTATTCCAAGGCCTTCGTGGGATTGATATATTCAGTTGCTTCGTTCAAAGCGAACGGCATCAGGCACACGTCAAACCCTTTTGTGTACTCGGGAAGTTGCGAATATTCGCGCCGACCCAGCCAATGTATGTTCGCGGCCTGCGGCAGGGTATTTGGATCCACCTTGCAAGTCGGACCAATCATCACGATGTGCCAGGCCGGATTGGCCTTCGCCAACTTTGCGATCAACTCATAATCAAGCCGTTCATCCACTACCCCAAAATAACCCAGTACCAACTGCCCTTCCCCCATACGAATCTCCGATGGAACCTCCGTCTGGGACATTCGTGCCCGGCTGAAATGCTCCACATCCACTCCGCACCCATAAAAATGCGCATTGGAATTAAAGCGTGCCTTCGAGTCGCGCATCTTTCGCCCCCCCGCAAATACCACATCCGCATTCGCAAGCAATTGCCGCTCGCGCGAGATGATTTCCGGCGGCGCGAAGCGAAATTGTGAAAGCTCATCCATGCAATCATAAACGATTGCGCACTCATTGAACTGGTTCATATGCGCCGGAGCTGCCATCGGGTCATAAAACCATTGAACCGGCCGCGTAAATTCCCCTGCTAATGGCCCACTGAGCGCTTCCTTTAAAAACTCTGCACGCTTCGCATCCACCCATGCACCTTCCTCGAATCGCGAGGCAGGAAAATAGGTCCGCATGACAGTCACATTGGGATACTCCGGCACAGCTAACAATTCCCAGGTCGGCTCTTCCGAGCTTTCCCTAAGAATTGGGCCTTCTACGAACAAGACCCGGTGCCGCTTGGAAAGCCGGGATAAGAATTGTTGGGGGCGTTGCCAGACTCCTTCCCAGCGGAGGTGGCAATGCACGATTATGGGGTATTCCAGTTCTTCTGTTCTGCTCTTCGTCATGTTAAAACCTGTTCCTGTATTCATCTCGTGGGCTTGCTAAAAGTGGCTTGCGCCGGGACTGTTCAAAAAAAAGAGCCGTACTCAACGGCTCTTTTCGTTCCAGGTTTGCATCCAACCGGTTCCAATCACCGGCAGGCCTGGGCACATTCCGGGCGCATCGGCCAGAAATCGACCTCCAATGCTTACCGCGAGGAGGGGTTGAGCCATTTTGGAAAGAAGAGTTTCAAGGCTTTTGTGCGTTGCTATTCTCCTTTGTCCGTCCTTGCTCAACATGTGTCACAACGGTACTTCCCGTGAGCGCTGTTTTCCATTGGGAGAGTTGCTTGTTATGACTTCAGGTTTGACTCTGAGAAGAATGAGGGAATTTCTTAAATTACTTTTTTACACGGTGCGCTCTTCCGCAAACTGAAATGCACCATATCCCTCCGTGCTCGTGACCGAGTTGTCTGTGACCGAAACGTTCTCGACAACGGTGCAAACGCAGAAAAGCTTTTTGCGCCGCGCCACCTTCAAAAACGGTTTAACCACGCGAAATCCGACCGCGTCGCCGCTTTTTATGGAACTCCCGTCCATCTCGCCCATAGTAAGCGCAACTTGCTCGTTGTGAATCTCAGCGGCAGCAGCCGATTTTTTCGTCGATAGATTTGAACTGATTACAAACTTCGTCTCAACTCCACCCCACAGTTCAGCGATCAAATTGCAAATCAATGCGGATTCGCAACGTCCAACAATCATCGGAACTATTTTGACGGCGGGGAAAACGGCCTGGATAAAAGGCAACTGCAATTCAATTCCCGGTTCGCCCAAAAACGGAGCCTCAAATCGGCGCACGAAACGATGCTTTAAAATTTGGCCAATTGCCTCCCCATCAAAATACGCCACGCCCAAAGGAGTTTTAATTGCTTTCGAATCGGGAATGGCAACACCAGGAAAATCATAGACTCCCGACCCGGCCATTAAGATGATACGTTCCGTGTTCCCAATCGAATCACGCCATCCCCCGTAAGCTTCTCCTGCAATTCGCCCCGAGTAAGCCAGGCCGGCATGCGGCGCGATAATTGCCTTGGGATGATAACCCTCGGAGCACTCACCCAGGTCAATATACTTCCGAACCATGCTGAGTAGAAAATCCTTCTCCGCGGGGTACAGCTTCCCCGCCAACTGGGCTTCCAGCAAATCGAGTTTGTTTTCCTCCTGGTCCACTCCCAACACCATCATCCAGATTCTGCCATTGCACTTTCGTCTCTGTCCATCAGGGGATCGAAACCCACAAAAGTGAACCCTCGAGGGAAGATTTCGGAAAATTCTCGGCAAGCTTTTCCTCTGTACTTCTCAAATGGTCGGTCAACGATTAGATTGCGCGCGCATCCTGCGGACAGGTTGCGGGTTTATATCTTTTTATGCCGAAACAAGGAGCTTTTAATTTATTTTCACAACTCACGATCAAAAGTGTCACCTTAAGGAACCGGATTGGGGTTTCACCCATGTGCCAGTACAGTTCGGAAGATGGATTTTTGAATGACTGGCATTTGGTTCACCTCGGTTCGCGCGCGGTGGGCGGTGCTGGTTTAATCATCGTCGAAGCCACAGGTGTCGAACCTCGCGGACGTATTACGCCAGGCGATG
>JBQCGE010000125.1:0-3609 GCA_051955955.1 Verrucomicrobiota bacterium | reverse complement strand
CAAAGCGCAGGAAGAACTCCGGCGCACATTGAAGCAGGTGCAGGCTGATATTGTCGTAGCCAGCATCGGTGAACGGGACGAATTGCCTGATCCAATGCTGATTCAACAGCTCAAACCGCGCGTGTTGATCATCGGTAACAGCCGGTATTCAAACCAGGACCGAGCTGTTGAACGCGCGGAAATTTTGCGCGACACCTGTGTCAATGTGCTGGATACACAATGCAGCGGAGCGATACGCCTGAAATTTCGTGGTGGAAGTTGTGAGATTGAACCGATGAATGGTTTGCCGTTGTGCATACGTCGATGAAGTAAGGAGAAATTAGGGATTTGTAGTGGTTTTGGTTTACAATTTGGGAAAATTTGTTTCCCTGAAGCGAGATGGATAGTTTGATGATCAAGGGCGGCACCCCGCTCGAAGGCGAAGTCACAATCAGTGGCGCGAAGAATTCTGTTCTCCCATTAATGGCGGCAACGTTGCTCACTCGCGAGCCTTGTGTCATCCGGCGTGTTCCCGATTTGAGTGACGTGAAATTCATGGCGCAGATTCTCGCGTCGCTCGGAGCCCAGGTGAAGGTGGACGGTTCGACGGTAACGATCCATGCCGCAAAAATTTCGGGTTACGGCGATTATGATCTGATCCGCAAGATGCGGGGGTCGATCTGCATTCTTGGGCCGCTGTTGGCTCGTTTGCATAAGGCGAAAGTTTCGCTGCCTGGTGGTTGCGTGATCGGCGCGCGGCCGATTGACCTGCACCTGAAGGCAATGCAGGCGCTTGGAACCAAGATCGAAATTGAGGGCGGGTATGTGAACTGCACGGCCAAGAGGCTGGTCGGTTCGGAGGTATTTCTTGGCGGACGGGCGGGTCCAACAGTTCTCGGGACTGCCAACCTGATGATGGCGGCGACTTTGGCAGAAGGAGTGACGCTGATTGAAAGCGCTGCGTGCGAGCCCGAGGTGGTGGACCTGGCGAACTTCCTGAACGCAATGGGAGCGAGAATTTCCGGCGCAGGGAGTCCGGCTATTACTATTACTGGCGTGAAGGAATTGCACGGGGCGGAACATGAAGTGATTCCAGACCGGGTGGAAGCAGCCACCTACGCGATTGCCGCGGCGGCAACGAATGGTGAAGTGACGATCCATGGAGCGCGGATGGACCACATGGGGGCGGTGTTGGATAAGATGCGTGAGGCAGGGGTGAAAATTGACCGGTCCGGTTCGTCATTTAAGGTGAGCCGAGGTGGCGCATTAAAACCCGTGGATATTATAACGCAGCCTTACGCCGGTTTTCCGACGGATGTGCAGGCGCAAATGATGGTCCTGATGACGTGCACACCGGGTATCAGCATTATCACGGAACGAATTTTCGAATCGCGCTTCATGCATGTGAGCGAGTTGGGGCGTCTCGGCGCGGATATTGCTCTCGAAGGACCGAGCGCTATTATTAAAGGGGGCCGGAAATTGAGCGGGGCACCTGTGATGGCGAGCGATCTGCGCGCTTCAGCGGCCCTGGTGATCGCAGGACTTGTGGCGCGTGGTAAAACCATTGTGAACCGAATTTATCATCTGGACCGCGGATACGAAAACATCGATTCAAAATTACGAAAGCTGGGTGCGTGGATTGAACGCATCGAAGAGTCATGAAAGCGCTGATTACACTCGCTATCCTGGTTGCGATTTACATGTTAGGTAAATCGATCCTGGGCGAGTACAAAGCGAAGGAAAAAAAAGAGCAGGCGGCGGAGCAGGGGATACCAGCGGACGGATTGACGGGGATGCCGGCGAATTTCGAGCCGTCATTACAGCAGGCGCAAGCTCAAGGTCCCGCGGCGCTCAAAGCATGGCTGACGCGGTATAGCTCGTATATCCAGGACCCGAAGCTTGGGTCAATCCAACTTGACTACGCTGTGCTGGTGGGGAGGAGCGATCCCGCAGAGGCGCGCCGGGTTTTCCAGGCGGTCAAAGCCAGAACGCCTAAAACATCGCCGCTTTACCCGCGAATACAAAAGTTGAATTCGACGTTTGGACCTTAAGGTTGGCAAGAGAGGGGCGAGATCAAGGCGCTGAGGAGCATCGCTCGACCGTTGGACAGAGAAGGATCTGCATCCTTTTCATTTGTAAAAACAGGCGCTGAGGAGCATCGCCCACCCGGCTAGGGCGTGATTGCGCTCACAACGAAGTCATCGAATTTGATTGGAGTTCCTGAGTAAGGGCTGGCGCTGATCAGGGCTCGGCCAGCAGGTGGTTGCTCATTGTCGGTGAAAGTAATGGAGGGCTTTTCTGGTTCCTTTTCACCGTCTGCCCAAATTTTACCTTCCACCTGCCACTCCTTTTCGCCGGTTTGCAGCAGGGTGAGTTTCAGGTGCGTCCAGGTGCCTGGCTTCCATTCCAGCGGAACAGACTTCTTCACCGCATCTGAGCGGTAAATCTCGAGTTGCTTCTTGCCCGGGCTGACTCTCAGCTTGTAGCCACCGACCCCATTTAGACCGACCGCAAAGGTTGGAAATCTCCTCCCTTTAGCGGTGCCAAAAAAGCGAGCAGAAACAGCACAGTTCGTCTTGAACGATGGGCCAAATAAGACGCCATAAGAATCCAAGGGAGCACCGGGAAGTTGCAAAAATTTATTCCCGTTCTCCTCCTGAATGCTGAACTGGCCATCCAGAACGAGGAAGTCCTCGGGCACTTCGCCTACTGTACCTTTATCAAAGTTGTTTTCGTATCTGACCGTTTCCGCAGCGATGGCAGAAAAGCTGACGAACAGCGCTGCCGCGCAGGAGATGCTCCAATTTCTTAACCTCATAAATTCAGTTCGATTGTCCTTATTCATTGCGCAAAGCGGCAAGAAGGGGAGCGCGCAAGGCCATCCACGCCGCGGCAAAAGTCCAGATTAGCCCGCAGAGAAACACCGCGCCCAGAGTGATTGCCAGCCCTCCTAAAGGCAGGCTCCGTCCTGGAACAATAAGGGCGGGCAATACGGCGATGATTGCGGCGACTATGCCGACGAAAAGCCCGATCACAAGCAGCGTTGCGTGCTCGGAAAGAATCATCCAGCGCAAAGCGGATTTGCGAAAGCCGAGCGCGAGCAAGAGAGCGAGTTCACTTCTGCGCTCGAAAATGTTCCTGAGTAAAATAATTCCGAGGCCAAAGCTGCCGAGCAGCAGGCCGAGTCCGCCCAGCATTTGAAATGTTCCAAGATAAGTATTTTGCACTGCGTTGTAGGCTGCAAGGCGTTCGGCTGCCGGTGTGATTTCCAGCCCGTTGTCCTGCATCGCTTTGACCAATTTTTCGGCAACTCCCCCGGCATCTTTCGACGGTGCGTCGATCAAAAACATTCGATAGCCGGATTCGGTGGGGAAATGCTCAACAAAGGCCTTTTCCGAAATGATGAGACTGCCTTGAAGGATAGAATTTGCGAGTGCACCGATAATTCTGACTTTAAAAATCCGGCCATTTGAATCGGTGTAGTCAATTGTATCACCCACTTTTTTGTGAATGGCGTACTGGATGGATGCAGCATCGCCGATCGCGGGCACTTCATCGTGAAGCAGCTTTGCGTTAAGCGCGAGCCATGGTGATTGGTCAGGGGGGATGGAAATACCGGATTGTTTTGCA
>JBQCGE010000124.1:0-5773 GCA_051955955.1 Verrucomicrobiota bacterium | reverse complement strand
TCATGGAGCGCTTCCTGTTCCGGAGTGTTTCCGGAAAGCGTTGAGGCTGGAGCAGATACGGTCGCAGGCGCAGGCTGCGCTTTTTGCATTTCCGCTTGCTATTGCTTCAGAATTTGGCGAGCGCGTTCCTGCACCTCGGGTGAAGGAGTGGAATCCGGGGCGGCCGCTACTATAGTGGGAGCGGGAGCGGCAACGGCGGAGGCGGCCTGTGGCACCGACTGCTTCGGCAGTTGTGAAGGAGCCAGTTCGCCCGAAGCCGGAGCACTTACGGCACCGCCGGGCTGGCTATTCCGAAGGATCGCAAGCGCCTTCTCATGCATCTCGTCCGGGCTCATCGAGCCTGGGTTGGAAGTGGTCGGAGTGGATTGGGTGATTTGATGGCGAACTGCCTGGCGGCGTTGCTGTTCCGCCTCAAATTGCCTGCGTCTTTCCTCCTGCTGCTGTTGGCGGCGCATTTCTGCCTGGGCGGCTTGCTGGCGGCGGAGGGTTTCGCGTTGTTCGCGAACAGAGGAGCCGCTGCTGGCATCGGCAGGAGCAGCTTCCTGGGCACGAAGAATCTTGAGCGCCTGTTCATGCACTTGCTGAATATCTTCCGCCATGGCGGGTGTGAACATCAACGCGCCGACAAAACTGACCTGCAAAACAGTGGAAAGTCGCATAAACGATAGTTACTGAAAATCAATCAGGCAGGCAACTTGAAAAGCATCAAGGATTTCCGGGTAGGTTGGCCGGATTCTACAGTGTGTTAAATCTCCAAGGGTAATTTGGCGCATTTTTTACTTCGCGCCAGATACAATTCCCCACAACATCGGGCAGAGTTACTGTGGATAACATGCCGCTTCATTCCGCAAGTGCGTTGTCGGTGAACCTCGAGAAAGTCCGAAAATCCTTTGGGGATTTGACGGTGGTGAGCGGCATTGAACTGGCAATCCCCAAGGGAGAGTTCTTTTCGCTTCTCGGCCCAAGTGGCTGCGGGAAGACGACCTTACTGCGGTTGATTGCTGGGTTGGAGAGGGTCGATTCCGGCGCGATCCAAATTGAGGGAAAAGATATGACCAGCGCTCCGCCGCAAACGCGACCGGTGAATACCGTATTCCAGAACTACGCGCTTTTTCCACATCTGAATGTGTATGAGAATGTGGCGTTTGGGTTGCGGGTCAAAGGTGTGGCGAAACCGGAAATACATGAGCGGGTGGGGCGGGCAATGGAGTTGGTGCGGATATCGGAATTAGCGAAGCGATATCCGTCACAACTTTCGGGCGGGCAGAAACAGCGGGTGGCGCTGGCACGGGCATTCATCAATAAACCCGCGGTGCTGTTGCTGGATGAACCGCTTGCGGCGATTGACGCGAAGTTGCGGAAGGAACTGCAGGTGGAGCTCAAGGCGTTACAGCGTTCGTTGGGAATGACATTTATCTTTGTGACCCATGACCAGGAGGAGGCGCTGGCAATGAGCGACCGAGTGGCCGTGATGCATCGGGGGGTGATCGAGCAGATGGGAGTGCCAAACGAAATTTATAACAGGCCGGCAACTGCCTTTGCGGCATCATTTCTAGGCAAATGCAATTTGTACACGGGAACTGTGGTGGAAAAAGGACAGGTGAAAAATTCGCTTGGAATTTTTGAATGCGAAACGGGCGAGCTTGGAATTGGAGCGGAGGTGTTGATGGGCATACGTCCCGAGCGAGTGCGGACGAGTCCTGCGGATCGGGTGAATGCAATCGAAGCAAAGTTGGAGGAGAAGACCTATTTGGGGGCGGCGACTGAATATCAGTGGCGGAGGGACGACGTAAAAATACTTTCGTCTGCCATGAGCGATAGTGCGGCTTGGAGAGATGGAAGTGAGATCGGAGGATTGAACTGGCTTCAATTTCCAAAAGAATCGCTCTTCCTGATAAAAAAATGAAGGGGAGCAATCGACTCAAGCATGGATGGGTGGCGTCGATTTTGCCGGGAGCGGCGTGGGAATTTCTGTTTTTACTCGTGCCGTTTGGGATCGTGGCGGTGATCAGCGTTTTATCGCGGGGAGAATACGGTGATGTGGAGCGCCCGTGGACGTGGGAAAATTACAAACGGCTGGCAGGTTTCGGACTTTTTGGATTTGAGTGGCTTTATCCGGCGATTATCCTCAGGAGTTTTTTGCTGGCCCTCTGCACGGCGGTTCTTTGTGGATTGGCGAGCTTGCCATTGGCGTTCTTCGTGGCGGCGCGAACGCATGGAAAGCGAATGCTGGCGTTGCTGCTATTAACGATTCCGGTTTGGACTAATTTGCTGGTGCGGACATTCGGATGGCAGATGTTATTGGGGCCGGCGGGGTGGGTAACTGGCCTGGCGGTCTGGCTGGGGTGGCTTGAGCCGGGGCGAGCGCTTTACCCTGGGACGGGAGCGGTGCTGATTTGCCTCGTGTGCGATTACCTGCCATTCGCGGCGCTGCCGATTTATGCGGCGGTGGAGAAGATGGATTGGGCGCAGGTGGAAGCGGCCCAAGACCTGGGCGCGCAAGGATGGGGAACATTTCGCCATTCGATTTACCCCCAAATCCGGGCGGGGATTTGGGCGGGGCTGCTGCTTGTTTTCCTCCCGGCGACGGGGCAATTCGTTATTCCGGATTTGTTGGGTGGGGCGAAGACCGTTCTAATCGGCAATGTGTTGCAGCAACAATTTGGGGGGAGCCGTGATTGGCCATTCGGGGCGGCATTCACCGTGGTTTCGATGCTGATATTACTTGCGGGCACGATGCTGTACTCGGCGAAAACCAAGCAGCAAAGCCAGTGAAGAACACTCGTGGAGCAATTCTATTGAGTGGAGTGGCGCTGGCCGTTTACGTTTTCCTGTACCTGCCCTTAATCGTGGTGGTAATTCGTTCATTCCAGAAAACAGGGGGCGGGAACTTGTCAGAGGCGGGCTGGGGATTGCATTGGTATGCGCAGGCCTTGCGGAATCCTCAGACCCTGATGACCATGAAGAACACGCTGCTGCTGGCGGGAATTTCGACCGTGATATCGACGTTGATTGGAACGTTGCTGGGATACGGTTTGGCTCGGCACGAATTCTCTGGGAAACGATTTGTCTCACGGCTTTTGATGATCCCGATTGCGATTCCGGACATTGTCATGGCGGTATCGCTGCTACTCTTCTTCGCAATCGTGAGGCGATTCGTGAGTTGGTTTGAACCGAGTTTGCTGACGATGATCATCGCACATGTGACGTTTCAGATTCCATTCGTGGCGGTTGTGGTGCGAGCGCGGTTGGATGGATTTGAAGACCATATTGAAGAAGCGGCCTCCGACCTTGGGGCGAGCAGATGGCAGAGGATTTTGCATGTAACTATTCCAATGCTGGGGCCAGGGATTTTGGCTGGGGCACTGCTGGCGTTTACCTTGAGCCTGGATGATTTTGTGGTGAGCTTTTTTACAAGTGGAGCAGGATCCACGACCGTGCCGATTTATATCTATTCATCGGTGAAGCGTGGGCTGACCGGGGAGATACATGCATTGTCCAGCATGATGATTGTTGCCGCGATCCTGGGCACGGCAGCCATCACGTGGGTGCAATGGTGTTCCACTAAAAAAGTGATTACTCCTCATCCGAGGGATCCGAGTCAGGCTCAGAAGTTGGAAGAGAGGGGGCCGGTTTTTCAAAGTAATCCTTGATAGGGGAAAAATAGACGAGGGCCAGAATGAGGCCGGAGAGGATGCTTTCAATATAGACGACGGTGAAGGTGAGAGCAGATGAGACGAACGGACCGGCAAGCCCCGCCAAAAGAATTGAGAGGAGCAGGGTGGTACCAAAAAGCCAGCGGGCGGGTTGCCAGAATTTCCAGAGGCCGACCAGGGAAATGGTGAAGAGCACAGTAGTTAACAACCAGAGACTGGATAGAAAAATTAATTCGGGATCGGCCTCGGCTGCGGTAAAACGGCTTTCCTCGTATTTGCGGAGGGCATCGGGGAGCCATGAAACGGTGATATCGGCGAAGATTACTTCCGCCACATTGAAAAGAATGTAGAGGAGCAACAAACGGCGAAAAAATTGCGTCAATGGCATGCGGCAGGATAGCGGGTGTCGCGAGCAAAGCAAAGATTGAGAAAGGGGTGGGGATTTGGTAGAAAAAGATACTTGCCTTGATCTGATGAAATACCTTTTGAGATGCGCGTTACTGCTGTTGCTGGCGGGGAGAATATGGGGGGAAGAGAAGCTGAACCTGTTTATCTGGAGCGAGTATTTGCCACCCGAAGTGGTGACGGAATTTGAGGCGCGCAATGCCTGCAAGGTGGTGATCGATTTGTATGAGGATGCGGAGAGCATGCTCGCAAAAATCCAGGGAGGCGGCGCGGGTATTTATGATGTGATCGTGCCGCCGGATTACATTGTCGCGGCGCTGGTGAAACAAAAATTGGTCGCTCCATTACGGCATGAGAAATTGCCCAACCTGAAGAATCTTGACCCGAAGTTTTTGAATTTGCCGTTTGATCCGGGAAATCAATACACGGTGGCGTATCAATGGGGGACGGTTGGGATTTACGCAAGGAAGGCCGAGGGAAAAGAACTGGAGCGGACGTGGGGGTTGATTTTCGATCCAACAAAACAGCCCGGGGAAATCGTTTTGATCGATTCGATGAGGGACTTGATCGGCGCGGCATTGAAGTATGAAGGGAAAAGTTTGAATTCAACCCAGTTGCCGGAACTGAAACAGGCGCGCGATTTACTCCTCAACGCGAAAAAGAGAGCATCGGGATTCGCCGGGAGTGTGGCCGGAAAAAATCGGGTGATCAACCGGACAGCAAGGGCGGCGATTGTTTATAGCGGCGAAGCGGCGCGCGGGATGAGTGAGGACCCGGATACCATTTATTTTATTCCGAAGGAAGGGAGCCAGATTTGGGTGGATAACCTTGCGATTCTGGCGAAGGCGCCGCACCGGGAATTGGCTGAGAAGTTTTTGAATTTTGTCCTGGAGCCCGAGATTGGGGCGAAAATTTCGAACTACACGCAATTCAGTACTCCAAACGCCGCCGCGCGAAGCAGAATCAAACCGGAGTTGCTGGCGAATCCGTCGATTTATCCGGATGAGAAAACGATGGAGAAACTGGAGTTCCTGAAGGATCTTGGGAAAGAGACGCGGATTTACGATCAACTTTGGACTCAGGTGAAAGCGGAGTGATATCGAAAGCAGGAATCACTTGAGCAATGCAGTTGTTCGCTTAAAATCTGGATTCGCACCGATGGCATCGAAACGCACAATTCAGACCTGGATAGCTATAGGATTATTGGTTGCAAGCATAGCGACCGTGCTGATTGTGTGTTCGTGGATGGGAACGAAGCGGGAGCATCGGTTTGACTCGGAAATCATGGCGGCGGCGCGCAAGTATAAGCTCGAGCCGGCTCTTGTGAAGGCGGTGATCTGGCAGGAGAGCAAATTCAACCCTAACGCGCAGGGAAAAGCGGGGGAGATTGGCTTGATGCAGATTCGTGAAGAGGCGGCATTTGAATGGGCGGACGCGGAGAAAATCCATCCTTTTGAGCACCGGGAAATTTTTGACCCGAAAAAGAACATTGAGGCGGGAACATTTTACCTCTCTCAGTTGGTCAAGCGTTATAAGAATACGGATAACCCACTGCCATACGCATTGGCGGACTACAACGCGGGGCGAACGCATGTGCTGCGTTGGAACAAAGGGGCGGCGAAAACGAACAGCGAGATCTTTTTATCGCAAATGGATTTTCCCGGGACTCGGCAATATGCGCGTAATGTAATTGAGAAGTACAGTCGGTATCA
>JBQCGE010000123.1:0-6469 GCA_051955955.1 Verrucomicrobiota bacterium | reverse complement strand
TGTAATCAAGCGACAACCTGAGTTCGCATTGCGAATGTTAAGTTCCATGGCGCTGCATTTGCGTGTGCTGGTCAGCCAGATTGAAGATGTCACGTTGAAGGATGTTGAAACACGGCTTGCGAACTGGCTGCTCAAGCGCTGCCCAAATCCAGATGCGACTGAACCGGTGAATGTGGAAATTGCCTCGACCAAACGCGTGCTCGCTGCCGAACTCGGCACGGTAAGTGAAACGCTTTCGCGCACCTTCGCAAAATTTCGGGAACAAAATTTGATCGAGGTCAAAGCGAAATCGGTGACCATCCTGAACCCATCGGAACTCAAGGCTTTCCTGGTTGAAAGAACAGATTAGCCCCCGCCTCCGTTGTTTGTATCGGCTTAAGCAAGTGGCACCTGTTGGGCGATTTTCCTCGTTTAAGATTGTCGTTCCCCAGGTTTTGCTTATAACTGAGCCATGCCCGATAACGTAAATCTCGAGGAGGCGGTCGAGTTTGCAGAAAACCCGGAGCCGCGTTGCCCGTGTGTGCTGTTACTGGACACTTCAGGGTCTATGAAAGGCGAGCCCATTGACGCGCTGAACAAAGGATTGCAGGCGTTCAAAACAGATCTTGGCAAGGATCCGCTCGCCGCTCGCCGCGTCGAGATCGCAGTGGTCACTTTCGACAACGAAATCAAGGTGGTGCAGGATTTCGTAACTGTGGATAATTTTAATCCGCCTGTCCTCGAAGCACAGGGCCAGACTTTCATGGGCGGAGGAATTCAGAAAGCGCTTGATCTGGTGCAGGCACGGAAAACCCAATATCGCGCGAATGGCGTGGCCTACTATCGTCCCTGGGTCTTCATGATCACCGATGGGGAGCCTCAAGGTGAGCCGGAAAATGTTGTTCAGAATGCGGTGCAGCGTTTGAAAAAAGAAGAATCCGAAAAACGCGTCGCATTTTTTGCGGTTGGGGTGGAGGACGCCAATATGCAGCGCCTGAAGGAAATGGTTGTTCGCGCTCCGGTCAAATTGGTCGGACTGAACTTCGTCGAGATGTTTGTCTGGCTTTCTCGCAGCATGGAGAAAGTGGCGCAATCCCGGACCGATGAACAGGTCGCGCTCCCGCCGCCAGGTTGGGCCGCCGTATAAAATTTCCCTCCCATGCAGCAAAGTACATGGCGGGTAACCAACTGCAGCGTCCAGGGTGCGAGTCATATTAAGAGCAACGATCCGTGCCAGGATTATTCCGAATGGCGGGAGTGCGATTCCATTTTGTTGGCGGCCGTTGCGGATGGTGCTGGTTCGGCCTCTGAATCTTTGAAAGGGGCAACTATCGCCTGCAAAACATCCCTGGATGTGCTGGAAAATGCTGTTCGAAAGTGTCCTCCTAGGTCGGACGAGGATTGGATAAAAACTATCTCGGATGCATTTGCGACAGCACGGGAAGCAGTTTTCGCTGAAGCTTTAAAAATAAAAAAACCAGTCCGCGAACTGGCCTGCACTTTGATCATTTCGGCGGCATCTCCCGAGCGCGCAGTTGCCGGACAGATTGGCGATGGGGCGGCATTGGTCGCAAATGGCACTGGCGAACTGCTCAACCTGACCCGGCCCGCTGAAACGGAGTACCTGAATCAGACCACCTTTTTGACGGGCGATGAGGCTCTTGGATCCATTCAAGTCAGCTGCTTCACCGGCCCGGTGTGTTCCATCGCAATGTTTACCGATGGTTTGCAAATGCTCGCGCTTAAGATGCCGGACGCAAAACCGCACCATCCATTTTTCGCGCCGCTGCTCAAGTTCATGGCAGCCGAGCAGGATTCAGCTCGTCGAGTTGAACAACTACAAAAGTTTCTTACTTCTCCGAAATTAACGCAGCGGGCGGACGATGATTTAACGCTGTTGCTTGCCACGAGACCTGGTGAAGTTTAAGCCGTGAGACTGAAGCGGAAATCGGATGGGCAACTGCTGGTCCTCGCCGACGCGGACCTGCTCGGCAAAGGAGGGGAAGCCCGTGTCTACCGCGTTCCAAACGATCCCTCTCTCGTTGCGAAAATCTGGCATAAGCCAACGCCGGAACGCGCCGCTAAGGTTGAGGTGATGGTAGCCAATCCACCGAGCAACCCAACCGCCGCGCAGAAACACACCTCAATCGCCTGGCCTACAGAAATCCTGCAAAGCGGGAGCGGGGCATCCAATACGGTTGGTTTCCTGATGCCTTTTGTCGGTGGGATGAGCCCGGTGATTGATTATTTCAATCCCAAGACTCGCCGATCGAAATGCCCGCTCTTTAACTATTTCTACCTGCACCGAACGGCGCGAAATCTCGTCATCGCCATCCGTGCTCTTCATGAACGTAATTACGTCATTGGCGACTTGAATGAATCGAATGTACTCGTGGCCGAGACTGCATTGGTTTCCATTGTCGATACCGATTCGTTTCAGGTGTGGGATGCCGCGAAGGGTAAGCTTTACCGATGCCGTGTTGGCAAGCCGGAATTCACTCCACCCGAAATCCAGGGCAAAACCTTTGGGCAGGTCGATCGCGGCATTCAGCAGGACCTGTTCGGCCTTGGAATTATTTTATTCCAACTCCTGATGGAAGGGACGCATCCGTTTGCGGGAAATTATACCGGCCCCGGCGAAGCACCGCCTTATGAAGGCCGAATCGCCGCAGGCCATTTTCCTTATGCCTACGGCCGCAAAGTTCCCTACCTGCCCAAAAAAACCGCACCTGCCTTTTCGATGCTGTATCCGGCATTGCAGCATCTGTTCATTCGCTGTTTTGAAGATGGCCATTTCCAGCCGAGCGCACGCCCCGACACCGAGGCATGGCAATGGGCACTGGAGGAAGCAGAGAACTCGCTTGTTTCCTGCTGGGTGAATGACCAGCATATCTATAGCGGTCATTTGCAGGAGTGTCCCTGGTGCGCAAGAACGAAATTGCTCGGTGGACGCGATCCATTTCCTTCTGTTGAATTGGTCAAAACGGGCAAACATCTTGGCCCGGCGGTTTCGCCCCCCAGTTCATTTTCGCGCCCGAAACCCGCGCCGTTTCAGCGCTCGCCAACACTGCCGTTGCCTCCCTTGCCGACGCGGGTTCCGCCATCCACATCGGGCTACAAATCGAAGACCCGCCAGGCAAACCCAAAAAGTCCGGCACCATTTGCGGGATTCCCTGCCCCTCGAAATGATTGGGCATGGATCGGCCTGGGGTTTGGGGTTCTCTCTATCCTGACTTTAAAATTCTCGGAGATTCCATTTCTGCTCGGGATCCTGGCAGTCGTGTGCGGCGGGGCAGGGGAAATTGCCTCGCATGGATGGTATCTGGATGGCAAGGGAGCGAGGCCCGCCCGGATTGGGATGGCATTGGGCGCGATACCCGTTCTGATTCATTTCGTGAAAATGATTTACGTTCTCGGGGCTTAAATACCACCCCCAGCCAAGGGGGCGGGCTGGAACTTGCGGGTTGCTTTCAAGGGACTTTCTCTTCTTCGCGCGGCTTCAAATGGGTAATCGCCAGACGCAATCTTTCGGAAATGGGCCAACTCCGCGCGACTTTGTCGCCTCCGGTGGACATCGAAAAGAATGCTCATCCCTGTCCAAAGCAGTATTACGAGGGACACTTCTTCTTTGGAGATTCCTGCCATTCCTGTTCCAAAGGAGAAAACAATAAGTAAAGAAGCAATGGGTAACAGCATCACCTGGAGATAAGCTCGCATAACGCTTTTAACGTAAGAATCACCCCGCAAGCCGATTGCCATTCCACGCCAGGTTAAAGCGAAAGTATCGGCAAAGATCAAAATCACGGAACAGGGCAGGAATACACCGACATCGTTGAAGAACTCGCGATCCGACATCCAGGTGAGATTACAAATGGCCAGACAGATTGCCGCCGGCCGGAGCAGATGCTGAGTCGAGTCATAGGCTCCAGAGACAATGGCGTTTGGGGTGAGCGGTGTGGAAAGCAGCAGTTCGAGCGCGCCGCTTCGTCTATCATGATTCAACTGCCGCGCAGCTTCCGCAGTCACCATGAACTTGTAAGTGGCATGGAGAAAATAGGTGCCAAATATTGCGACCGGCGGTCCGTAATGCGCCTTCGAAATTAGTAAAATTCGGACAATTAGGCCAAAAAACAGCGCGACAATGCAAAAGGCGAAGTGAGATTTCCGATTTTGTCTTTGCCAGGCAAGCCAGTGGGCAGGATTTGCGGAGCCAAGCAGCCGAACCAAACGGGGACGGAGGTGGAGTATTCTTAGTTCTCTGGATGTGTTCGGGCCGTGACTTTCCTCCACTACTGAAAGAGAGGTTCGTTTTAAGTGTCGCGCCCCGAGCAGAATGAAAAGCAAACTTAGGAGGGCAATCCAGGCACAGGTATAAAACAGTCCGGGCGTCAGATTATAGAGGGCGCTTTTGTGAGCATAAATCGGCGAAAATAGGAGCAGAGTTTGGACCGCGGGATTATCCTGGAAAACAAGGTTTAGAGTGGACCAGAGGATTAATGGAAGGACGTAGACCGCTGCTGGTAACGCGAGAGATCCAATGAGCACCTGCTTTTCCTGCATCCCGCGGCAGGAAATGTAGATTCCGCAGCTCAGCGAAAAAATAGTCGTGCAGAAGAGCAGAACTGTAATGGCAATGATCTGTCGCCAGGTCACCCCTCCGACAAGGATGCATAGCCAGAACACCGGCATGATAGCAGTCAAATTGTAAATCGCTCCCAAGGAACGGGTCACCAGCTTCCCCACGACTACTTCGAGCGCACTCATGTGCGTCAGAAACAACAGACCTATCGTCCCTTCACGTTTTTCTTCGCTGATGCAATCAGAGGTAAATCGTGCCCCGGCAATGAAGGCTTCGACGAAAGCGAACAAGGCGATGACTTGAAGTAAATCGTTTCCAAGCCGCCACATGCTGGTGTGGTGCGTCTCAAAGACGATGGCGAAAACAAGAAGCGCGATCCCGGCACTGGCGCTCCGGGCAAGATAAGTCGCTCGTTTCCGCGCGGCACTGATGAGTTCCCGATGGATAATCGAAAAGATTACCATGCAATCTTTGGACAATGTGATTGCCGATTTGTTCTACTGATCCAGTCAGGGGCGCAAAATTAATTGGATTCCCGCAATGAACGTCAGCACATAAACGACCTGGATAAACATTTTCTCCGGGAGGAGACGGTTGAGCAAAAGTCCACACCAAACGCCGATTGGGACAAAAACAAGAAGGATCAAGGAGCTTGAAAGTGTGGCGAGATTGATGATTCCGACCGGGACGAAAAAGAGCACTTTGATCCAGTTAATGCAGGCGAATACCAACACCGTGGTTCCCACATATACTTCCTTCGGCAATTTCTGCGGAATTAAAAACATCGCCACAAGCGGACCAGCGCCGTTCGCGAATGTGGAGGTGATTCCGGCTCCAATGCCGGATGGAACACCCACCCAATGGTTTGGTGCGAACGCCCCTTCCGCTCGGAAAATGATCTTTCTCGCCAATTGGAAGAGAACAAACCCAACGCAGATGATTCCAATGGCAATGTTGAGCTGGCGTGGAGAAAATCGGTTGATCAGTAATAGACCGAAGGCCGTACCCACGACGACTCCGGGCAGGAGATAAACGAGGTTCTCCGACTTCCATTTCTTCCAGTAGTAATAAAGCGAGATGGTATCGGCGATGCAGAGCAGGGGAAGAACGACTCCAAGGGCGAATTTCGGTCCATGCCCGGAATGATTGAAGGCGAGCACGCACAATGGCGTTGTCAGGATTCCCAAACCGCCGCCGAATCCGGCCTTGGAAAGGCCAACGAGGAAAATTCCCGCGCCGGCAATTGCAAAGGTGTAGGCATTCACAGCTCAGACCGGGGATTATTTCTCCGCCGCGGCGAGAATAGTTTGAAAGTGCGGAGGCTGATCCTCTTTCGCGACAACATTAATCTCAATTTTCTTAAACCCGGCGGTTTCCAGCCAGCCGTGAAGGGCGCTCGTTTTGAATCCGAGCCAGCGGTCACCGTAAAGCTCCCGCGCTTTTTCGAATCCATGTTCGAGCAAGTCCAGAATCAGGATTTGGTCGCCTGGTCGAAGAATTTTATAGGCGCTCGCCAACGCGGTGAGCGGCATTTCGGCATGGTGCAACGCCTGGCTGAGGATCACCACATCAACGCTGGATGATGCAATCGGTGGGTTATCCAGTTCGCCCAGTCGAAACTCCAGGTTTTTAAGCCCATTCTTCTCTGCTTTCTCGGCGCCGAAAGCGACCATCTTTTCGGAATTATCAACGGCAATCACTTTTTTTGCACGGCGTGCCAGCAATTCGCTGAGCAATCCCTCACCCGAACCGAGGTCCGCGATTTCGAGTGGGGGCAGAATACGGAGAAGCAATTGACCAAATGCCTGCCACGAGCGTCCGGGGCCGTAACTTCGGTCGAATCTTCCGGCCACCTGGTTAAAATAGAGCTGCGCCTGTTCTTTGCGGAGAGCGAGTATCCGCTTCAGGTTT
>JBQCGE010000122.1:0-3253 GCA_051955955.1 Verrucomicrobiota bacterium | reverse complement strand
GTCCTTCCATGACGAGATTGCCAAATTGGAGGCATTCGCGTTGCTCCTTTTTCATCCAGTCGCGAACTTTAGGGACAGCGGCCACGTGTGGAACGGCAGCACTGGTTTCGGCGGTGCGGATTTCCTTTTCCGGATAATAATCATCAACCAAAAGGCGGACTTTCCCGTCGACGCAATCGAGTTTTGCGTTCCATTTGCGGCAGGCCTGCGCGACGGCCTTTGGGTCATGGACATCAATTTTTTGTTTTAGGCAGTACCAGGCGAGGGTGCGATACATTGCACCGGTATCGACATAGACGAAGCCGAGGCTTTTCGCGATGAGCTTTGAGTTGGTGCTCTTGCCGCTGGCGCTGGTGCCATCAATGGCTATGACAATCGGTTTGGACATGGTCAATGAGCGCGGAGGTGTTCGGGCGAGAGCCGCTGTCGCGAGGCCGAATCAATAATGGTTGCGCCGAGGCCGTGAGGCGCAGGCATGGCGAGTTTTTCAAAGAAGTTCGGAAACGTTTTTCGCACGCAGGCGGGATTTTTTATTTTAATTCCAGGAACTTTCAACGCCAGAGTTGCAAAACACATGGCCATGCGATGATCGTTGTAGGTTTCAATTTCCGCGCTTCGCAAGTTCCCGGGATGAATGCGCAAGGTATCGCCACGCTCTTCGACCTGAGCACCACATTTGCCCAACTCAGTGCGCAAGGCTTCGACGCGTTCACATTCCTGAAGACGCAACCGGCCGAGGTGGGTAAATGTCTTCACCTCATTTGCAAACGGGGCAAGAACGATTGCGGTCATGATACTGTCACCCAGTTCATCGAGGCGTGAAATTTGCGGAGGAAATTCGTTAATGCAACCGGGAAAACGAGCATCAATCTGAAGCGAGTTTTGCATCCATGAAGCGACGGAGATGCGGGATTGCGGAGCGGAATGATTTTGGCGGAGAAGCCAATCCGCGCCCCAGAAATAACTGGCGCTGGAGGCATCGGGTTCAATCGTGAAAGCACCTCCCGCGGCGGGAAACTGAGAGATCAGGGCGGTGGTCATCGAGACGTAAGGGGATTCGTCCGCATTTTCACCGATGATATTCACGCGCCAGCGTGCTTTATCCGCGACCAGCAAAAGCGCGGAGGCGAACTGTGAGCTTTCCTCGATGCTGACGATGCACTCGGCCGGGCGCGGTCCAGAAGCGTGGATGATTGCGGGAAGCTTATTGTTGGCGGAATCGACACGGCAGCCGAGCTGGCGCAGGGCATCGAATAGAGCAGCCTGCGGGCGTTGGTGCATTCGCGGAACACCGGAAAGCCGAAAGGTCCCCTGCCCCAGGCAAACGAAAGCGGCGAGAAATCGAGCGGCTGTGCCGGCATTTCCGACGAATAACTCGAGAGGTTTTTCGGGGGTGCCTGAGAGCGGGATTTTTCCGCCGAAGCCTTCGACCACAATGATTCGATTACTTTCCTCGGCAGGATCAGGAAGCACTTCAATGCCAAAGCCGAGCTGACGCAAACAATCGACCATGACCTGCGTATCTTCACTCCAAAGGGCGCCTTCAAGGCGTGTTTTGCCGATGGCGAGCGCGGCGAGAATCAGGGCGCGGTTGGTGATGCTTTTGGAGCCGGGAACGGTCACACGCGCTTCGACCGGAGCGGATAAAGGAACAATTTCAATCAACTCGGGCAAGGTCGTATTCATTCCTGGGAGGAAGATTGGCTCTGGAGGGTCCAGCCATCGCGCAATTTTTTGGATTCCGCGAGCAGGTCGAGAATGGCGCTGGAATTTTCGGACTCGATTAATTGGGCGAAGTGGTGCAGTTCCGCGCTGTAATCACGTAGTGCCTGCGTCACCTGCTCGCGATTGGCAAGGATGATGTCGCGCCACATTTCGGGCGACGATGCGGCGATCCGGGTGCTGTCCTTGAAACCGTTGGCGCAGAGTTTGGATTGCTGCGGCGGGAATTGGGGGTTGAGGACAAAGCGGGCGAGAACGGATGCGACGACATGCGGCAAATGGCTGGAGCGGCTGACCCATTCATCGTGAGTATCCGGGGCGAGACGCATTGTTTTTGCGCCGAGAGAACTCCAGAGGTCTTCGATTTTGCGGATTGCAGGTTCGGGGCTGGCCTCACTGGGAGTAACCACGCACATGGCGTTCACGAACAAATCAGCGCGCGCGGCGGAGACGCCCATTTTTTCAGAACCAGCCATTGGATGGCTCCCTATAAAATGGTGGCCGGAACCGGCAAAAATGGGTTGCAGATCGCGTGCGAGCGAGCCCTTGACCGAGCCAACATCGGTAATGAGCGCATCTGGCGCGAGATGTTCGCCCATGGAAGAGGCAAGCGTTGGCATTTGAGCCAATGGGGTGCAGAGAACAACAAGATCGGCGTCTGCGACGGAATCGCGCAGTGAAGTGGTCGCGGAATCAACTGCTCCCCGAGCGAGTGCTTCCTCGCCTGTGGAGGGGCGTCGAACGTATCCGGAGACGTGAGCGGCGAGGGCGCGCTGCTTCAGGGCGAGTCCAAGCGACCCGCCGAGCAAACCGACTCCGATCAACGACACTTTGCGCCAACGCATGTTCGAGCGAATTAAAATGGAAGCCGTGAAAATGAAAAGGAAATCATCGGCAAGGATTAACCAGCGTCATTAAAAACCCACAGAGGCTAATGCATTTCCACCTGGCAGGTCCCGATGCCGCCCACGTAGTAGTTAAATTGGACGTTCGGGTGGTCAGCAAGCAGGGACATTGGGACGGAACTGTCGGGGAGGTTTTTGGAAATCATGAAGGCAGTCAAGCGTTGGCCAAAAGGATTATCGTGGTTGCCAGCGTGCCAGATGGAGACTTTTTCCGCCTTCCATGTTTCATATGGCCCGACGGAAATCGCCTGCCGTGGGACATGGGCAAGGTTACCGCCGCCGGATGTGCGTGCATTCTGGACGAGAGTGACTGGGTGTAAATCAACCAGGCGGGTGCGGAGTTGGCGATATTCTCGAGGAGTCGGTGGACTGTCCTTGAAAGCGCCTTCGCGTTCAGGTGGATCGTTGAATGCCCAATGTTTGATCTCACCCTGGCCACCTTGCATAACCACGCAGCGAACATCTTCCCAGGCGTTTTTGTATTCGAGGAAATCGCCGCGTGGAAAATGGAGGTGCGCCTCATGAAGGCGCAGGCCTGGGCTGATTCGGTCAAAACAGAGTTCACGGTCCGCACGTTCAAACGAGAGCGGGTGAGTCACAGGAACGGGCTGGCCATTTTCGACCCA
>JBQCGE010000121.1:0-5165 GCA_051955955.1 Verrucomicrobiota bacterium | reverse complement strand
CCAGCAAGGCGCTGAGGTTTACACCAAAAAGTAAGCTCGCGCTGCCGGGCCGCTCATGACCGTCTTGGAATCGATCCAGAAAAGCGCCGAGTTCCTCACCCGGCGCGGCGTCGATTCACCCCGGCTTCAGGCGGAGTTGTTACTCGCGCATGTTTTAAAAATGGCGCGACTCAAACTCTATCTCGATTTCGAGCGGCAGCTTACTGATGCCGAAACCGCCGAATACCGCGAGTTGATCAAGCGGCGCGGCGCGCGCGAGCCGCTCCAGCATTTGATCGGTTCAACCTCGTTCTGCGGTCTGGAAATCAAGGTGTCGCCGAATGTTCTCATCCCACGGCCTGAAACGGAAATTCTGGCAGAGCAGGGGTGGCAATGGCTTCAGAAGAGGGAAGGGGAACCGCGGTTCCCGGACTTCGGCACCGGTTCCGGCTGTATCGCGATTGCCCTCTGTCACTTCGCCAAAACGTGCCGCGGCGTCGCCCTGGATCAATCGGCAACCGCCCTTGAAATCGCCCGACGGAACGCGGTGGCAAACCAGGTCGACTCCCGACTTGAATTCGTCCAAAGCGACCGATTCACAAGCCTCGCTCCAAACGCGCAGTTTGATCTGCTCATTTCGAATCCGCCCTATATTCCGCGGGCCGAGATCAGTTCCCTCCAGGAGGAAGTCCAAAAGTTCGATCCTCATGCCGCGCTTGATGGCGGAGAGGATGGCCTCGATTTCTATCGTTATCTCGCTCAGAACGCCGCTCCATACCTGAAACCGGAAGCGCGCATCATGCTGGAATTTGGCGACGGTCAGGAAACGGCGATCACTCAAATCTTTGAAGCTAAAGGTTGGCGTGATTTGGAAGTAATGAAAGACCTAACGCAGCGCCCCCGAATGCTAATCGCACAGCCACCCCGCTGAAAAGTCGGCTTACTTGCCCGCCGAATTGGAGGCCATTTTTTCCTTCAGCTCGTCAATTCGCTTCTCAACCATTTCAGGATGAGGCGAAAGTTTCTTCAATAGTCCAAAATATCGAATCGCACTTTGGTAATTCCCCAGCGCAACCTCCACCTGCGCAAGGTGCGCGTAAATTTCCTCCAGCAAAAATTCGTTCGGCTCTTTTTTTCCGCTCTCCTGCTCCTGCCATTTTTTCAGGGCAAGCTCCAAAAGGTTTCGCTCTTTCTCGTAATCATGATCGTTGCTCTCGGCCAATCGACTCAATTCATAGAGCAACGCGGGATTGCCTGGGTTCGCCCGAAGTCCTTCGCGCAAAAACTGTTCCGCTTCCTTCGGCTTTTTCATTCGCTGCGTCAGCCAATAAGCCGCCACCGTGTAGGTTTCAATACGGTTCGGGTCGAGTTCCGCCGACATTTTCAGCCATGGCATAATTTCAGCAACGCCTTCCTTCCCGTTATCGGAACCTCCCTGGTCCAGATGCGTGTGGGTGGTAGGATAAAATTTTCGACCAAACGCTTCGATCCAATCGCGCGGCTGATATTTCGCCGCCTCGCGCATATGTTCTTCGTGCTCTTCCGCACTTTCACCAGCCATGTGGTTTTCCTCACCGTGCCCCTCGGTTTTAGGATGTTCGAATTGCGAAATATAAAAACCGCTGTGGAAGTAAACGTCCGCCTTCGTAAATAAATATTGCCCGATCAATTTGCGCGAATCGCCCAGCAAGAGTTCCATGAAATCACCCTTGCGCGCCTTTCCCTGAGTCCAGGTATCCAGGGATTGTCCAAGACTGAGCGAAAGACAAAACGCGCAGACAACCAGCAGAATGAGAATTGCAATCGAACGACGCATCAGATCAACGCTTTTCGTCTGAAATACAGGCTCGCGGAGAGGAGGAATATCCCTGCATACACCGCTGCATACAAAATCGCCTTGGCCCATACCGCCCACGCAATCAGCGGCCAATGGTGCACAAGAAGATCGCGCACATCAAAAAACTCCAGGTGGGGCAGTAAATAATAAATGGCGTAAACAATGGAACGGCCCGGTTCGGCCAAGCCCAAAGCAACCGTGTTCAGGTGGCGGGCCATCAATAAAATTCCGACCGCAACAACAAAAGAAATTGTTGTATTCGCCGAAGGAGTCGTGAAGACAAGCGACCCGAGCAAAACGAACGCGACCACGATCCCAAGCATTGCCCAATGCAGCGACGCGGCTTGAAAATAGTTCAGCAGATCCCATGAATGCTCGCGTGTCCCCGCCAGCAGCGCCAAAAATCCATAGAAAACCAGAAGCGCGATGCCACATGCGAACCACACACCAAAAAATTTTCCCAGAATGAATTCCGTTCGAGTGATTGGTTTAGCGAGCAGGGGAAAAATAGTCTTCGATTCTTTTTCGGCCGGAATTTGCCGGGCGGCGGTGGTAATCGCGATGGTCAGCGAAGCTATCCAGATGAGGAGCAGGGTGATTTCTTTCAGATAACGAACAATGCGGTCGTCATTGAAAAAATTCATGCTCGCGAAAACGAGCGCGATAATGACTGTGAAAATGAAGAGGACGTAAAAATCCTTCCGGCGATACAATTCCTTGATCGTGATTCCGGCGATAGCTTGGATGCGAGTAAGCATAATCAGGCAATGGCCATTTCACCCGTGACAATGCGGAGAAATAATTGTTCGAGACTGCATTGATGTTCACTGACCAGTTCCTCAACCGTCCCCAGCACCTTCAATTCGCCCGCGGCGAAAATGGCGACGCGGTCACAAACCGTTTCCACTTCGCCCAATTCATGGGAGGTGAAGAAGACGGTTTTTCCTTCCTCTTTCAAGCGCTGGATGATTTGGCGAACTTTATTGCGCCCGAGCGGGTCGAGGCCGCTGGTGGGTTCGTCCATGATCAGAACCTGTGGATTGTTAATCAGGGCCTGGGCAATTCCGACGCGTTGCTGCATCCCCTTGGAATAGGTTTTGATGTGACGAGTTGCGGCATCGGTCAATTCCACTAACTTTAGCAATTCAGCAATTCGTTTTTCCCGTTCCGAATCATTCAGCCCAAAGAGTTTTCCATAGAAGTGCAACAACTCGACCGCATTCAGGAATTTATAGTAGTAGGTCAACTCCGGCAGATAACCAAGCGACTCCCTGGACTGGGGATTAGAAATATCTATGCCGTTAATCCGCGCTGTGCCGCTGGTCGGTTGCAGGAAGCCGAGCAACACATTCATCGAAGTTGTCTTCCCGGCTCCGTTCGGGCCAAGAAACCCAAAAATTTCGCCCTGGCGAATTTCCAGGTCCAATCCCCGCACGGCGATTTTTGGTGAGCCGGATCGTGATTTAGCGGGGTAGACCACGCGCAAATGGTCAAAGACAATCGCGGGACTGGCTGAGGCATCCTTCATTTCAAAATGGCAAGAACTCTCCCAACTTATTAGTCGTTAGACGTAAATATCGGAAAGTTCTTTAAAAACTTAATCTTTGACCCCTGAAAAGCAAAAGCGGCGCAAATTGCGCCGCTTCTCGTAAATCAGTTGTTTGAAAAATCAGTTCGCAGCTGCTGCCTGTGGCATGACGTTTACCCGGCGACTGCCTTTGTCGAACTTGACCTGTCCATCAACCAGGGCAAAGAGCGTCCAGTCACGACCGGTGCCGACATTTTGGCCCGCTACAAACTTGGTGCCACGTTGGCGGACGATGATGCTGCCAGCGGTCACGATTTCGCCGCCGAAACGCTTCACGCCGAGGCGCTGGCTATTACTGTCACGGCCGTTGCGGCTGCTGCCTTGACCTTTTTTATGTGCCATAAATTCTTATAATTTAATTTCTTTGATTTTCAGGACTGTTTGTTCCTGGCGATGTCCCACGGTGCGATGGTAACCCTTGCGCCGTTTCATTTTGAAGGCGATGACCTTGGGCCCGCGCTTATGTTCAACAACATCGGCAGTAACGGTCGCGTTCTTAATCAGAGGCGCGCCGACATTCACTTTGCCGTCCCCGCTCACCAAAAGCACTCGGTCGAGCGTATATTCTTTGCCCGCCTCAGCTTCAATGCGGTTCACAACCAGTGTGTCTCCCGCGCTCACGCGATATTTCTTGCTACCAGATTCAACAACTGCGTACATAAATTCCCTAAGAAAAAGGGGCCAAATAAAACCACATGAAACTCCAGGTGTCAACGGGTTTTTTGGCAACAAAGCGACAAGCCTTATTTAACATAGCGCTGTCGGATTGCAAATGGATGATTGCGAAAAACATTGGGAATGGTTTTCCAGGCACTTTCTTCCATTCAAAAAAGCGGTCCCAAATCATGGTTCGTGAACCAACGATTCCAGCAGGGGTTGGACTCGCGCAAACTCAGGGCGCATTGATTCGACCAGGTTTGCTGGCGGAAGTTTTTGGGTGCGAGCAAGTTCCATTATTTCCATAGCGATTTGGGTCATTCGTTTCGCACCGAGATTGCTGCAACTTCCCTTCAAGCTGTGAGCAGCGCGTTCGACTGCCTCGAGATTTTTTTTGGCAAACGCTTCCTCCAATTGTGTGATTCGAGTGGGGGCTTCCTGGCAAAAAAGAGCGACCAATTCTTCAACTGGGTCCGGTTCGCCAGGCGTGCGAAGCTCCTTGAGGCTGGCGATCATCGCGAGGTCAATATGCTCAGTTAATTCATCGGTTCTTTGCGGATTGTTCTGGCGGTCCATTGCGCGTTTGAAAACGGTTTCAAGTTCATCTATCCTGACCGGTTTGGTGATATAATCGTTCATTCCGGCTTTCAGGCATTCATCCCGGTCGCCTTCCATTGCGTTCGCGGTCATGGCGATGATGTAAACGCCTGGGCGGCCCTGCTCCCTTTCTGTCGCGCGAATTTGGCGGGTCGTATCGTACCCGTCCAACTCCGGCATCTGGCAATCCATCAAAATGATGTCGTAAGGTATTTGCTGGATTGCTGCAATTACTTCAAGCCCGTTCGCTACCGCATCCGCAGAGCAACCCATTTTCTGAAGCTGCCGGAGCGCAACCTTTTGGTTCACGATATTGTCTTCGGCTACGAGAATTCTCAACCCGTTACAGATACCGTCTTGTGCCATGTCTGCAGATGGTCGGTTTGCCGGAGCAGGGCGCGCAACGCTCCCGCGAAGGACATTGCTCAAGGCATCATAAAGGCGGTTCTGTTTAACCGGTTTGATCAGGTAGGCGGAGATTCCCGATTCGCGCCATTTCCGTTCCTC
>JBQCGE010000120.1:0-4771 GCA_051955955.1 Verrucomicrobiota bacterium | reverse complement strand
GTGGAGGAGACTGCGTTTATATCGCCGATAATCCACGAAAAGACTTTATTACTGCTCGAAAGCTGGGATGGAAAACCATTAGGGTTCGCAGAGATGAAGGAGAGCATTGCCGTGTTTCTCTTGAGCGTGAACTCGAAGCTGATGTCGAGGTAAACGATCTTTTCCGAATACGCGAGTTTCTATTAAGAGAAAATACCCGCTGAAATTCCCAGCGGGTATTTGCAGGTCAATCCAGGCAATCTGTCATGCATGCCCAAGCTTAAAGAGCCAAGAGCGGCGTTTCAGGTGTTTACGGCGCAAGGCGAGCGCATTTGCATGGCGTTGTTTCCGCCAATAGACCAGCCCGCCGATTCCAGTTGTAGCCATGGTAACAGCCAGTGCGCGCAAGGGATGGTGCTTCATGCCGGCGACAAAGGACTTCGCCATGTATTTCGGAGTGAGTCGATTTTTCAATTCCAGCATTTCGCTCTCCCTTCGATCCCGGGCATGGTCCGCCACAGTTTTCAATTCATCACAGGAAGGTTTTGGTTCCGGAGCGCTCTTCTTTTCGTGGGATTTCACATGAATCGGCACTTCTTCACCCTTCGCTGTGGCTAATGCCTTCTCCGGGGAAAGAGTAACAGTCGAAAATGCGTGAATCGATTTTTGAATCAGGCCGTATCCCACAATTGCGAGCAAAATTCCCAGGCCAAAATAGCCGATGAAATACGCGGTGCCCGGTGACAAGTCTGCCATCTCCAGCAGTTGAGCGAACAAAGCACCGAGGCCGATAAATAACAGAAACACCGCCATCAGGGCGACAACAGCCCCGGCTCCCATGTAAGCTGCGTTTCGTCCCAAGACTTTGAACTTCTCGCTCATCTCCGTTTTGGCGAGTTCCAGTTCTTTTTTGATCAGGTTTTTTATGTCTGTTTGCAAATCCCCGACCAGCGTCATAAAAGGTTCGCTTCGAGGTGAATTTATATTGTGTATGGTTCCGTTCATGATTGCTCTCCTTGGGGGCGCTCCGTGCAATTTCCCCTTTTCACGCTCGACGCAAAGGGTAGATGAGGCAATTCGGGGCAGAACGGTTAAAAAAGTCCAATTTCCCCTGAGTTTCGGTCTGCCAGCCAGAATCCGTTAATTTAGGATCAGGCTCGCGCTGGGACTTAAATTGCGGAAGCGATCTACAGCCGTGATCACGATTTCATCCGGGGAGGGACCTTTTTTGGGAATGGAAAAAAAGCGTTCGTCGCGCGCGACGATCTCCGTGTGCCATTTATCGCCGTAGCGGGTCTGGACAATCCAAGAGCCAATAAGAGGAAGCGTTTTGGTGACGGGAAGCATCCACTTCACCCGCTTCTCGCCAGAGGAACCGTTGTGCAAAGACAAACCTGGACGTGGCAGGACAACCGAGGTGCCGCGTTTGTTTGCCGGCCCAATCGCAACATCCTGATAAACCGAATCGATTAATTTTTCCTGGAGGTTATCCGGATTGGAAACCAGGGATGAAAGGTTCCAGTGGATGTGGCCCGGTTCAGAAGTCGTGCGCGTCAATTGAATTTGGCGCACGATTTCATTTCCGCCCCATTGTCTGCCAGCGACGCGGGTGACGGCGTTACCCGGCCAAATGTGCATTTGTTTGTTTTGTTCGCGCCACCAGTTATAAAGTGCTGAATAACTCTGGGCTGGAGGATCAATCTGCCAGTAAAGCTGTGGCGCGAGATAATCGACCCAACCGTTCACCGTCCATTGGCGCGCATCGGCATAGAGTTTATCAAAGGCATCGAACCCCTTGATTTGCGCGGGAAAACCAGGACGCCAGATGCCGAATGGACTCACGCCAAACACGACCCACTTTTTTTCCCGTTTAATTTCGCTTTGCAACCGTTGAACGAGTTGGTTCACGTTTTGGCGACGCCAATCCTCTCTGCTTAATTTGCCTCCGGCTTTTTTATAACGGTTCCATGTTTTGGAATCCGGGAAATCCATAGGTTGCCCCGAGCGATTATTTTCCGGGTATGGATAAAAATAGTCATCCATGTGCACCCCATCGATGTCGTAACGACGAACCACGTCGAGAATGACGCGAGTGGTGTAGTCCTGCACAGCCTTCTCACCTGGATCGAGCCAATAGTACTTTCCGTAACGGCGCACCAGTTCCGGGCGTGTTTTGGTAATGTGTTTGCTCGAAATTTTCGAACCAACCAATCCTGCGCGGTAGGGATTAAACCATGCGTGAAGTTCCAAGCCACGCCGATGCGCCTCATCAATCGCAAATTTTAGCGGGTCATAAAATGGTTCGGGAGCTTTGCCCATTTCTCCAGTCAGGAATTCGGACCACGGTTCGATTTTCGAACTATAGAGCGAATCACAAGCGGGCCGCACCTGCAATAAAAGCGCATTCAACCGGAGGGCGACCGCCTTATCCATGAGAGCGGTCAACTCGGCTTTTTGTTCCTGAGCGGAAAGTCCCGGCTTGCTGGGCCAGTCGATATTTGCATAGCTCGCAATCCATGCGCCGCGGAATTCGCGCATGATTTTGGGCGGGCTATATTTTTTTGAAGAGGCAGCGAGTGTCGCGGGAGGGGCGGAATTCAGGAAAGGAACGATCCAAAACAGAAGGAGCGCAAAAATCGCACCCCCCCTTGGAACCCCGGAACGCTTTAAGGCGTTCATGACTCGCGGATGCCAAGTTTGCGCTCGAGTTCCGCGACACGACGCAGTAACTCAGGCAATTGTTGAGTGGCGAGTATCTGGCGTTTCATTTGTCGATCCGGCTGCGCTGGGGTGCCAAACCATTTCTGGCCTGCTGGAATGTCGTGCATAATGCCCGATTGCGCCGCAACCGTGACACGATCCCCAATTTTCAAATGACCCGCCAGGCCGACCTGGCCCGCGAGAGTGACGAAATTCCCCAGCTTTGTGCTCCCGGCAATGCCCGTTTGGGCAACAATTACGGAGTGTTCACCGATTTGCACATTGTGCGCGATCTGGACGAGATTATCGATCTTGGTCCCTTTGCCGATGATGGTTGAACCCAATGCTCCGCGATCAATCGTGACGTTCGCCCCAATTTCCACGTCATCCTGAATGATTACGTTCCCCACCTGGGGCACTTTGCGATGAGCGCCAGTGTCAAAAACGTAACCGAAGCCATCCGAGCCGATGACTGACCCGGCATGTATTTGAACTCGTCGGCCAATTTCGGTCTTCGGATAAAGCACGACATTCGGGTGCAACGTGGAATCTTCTCCAATTCGCGAACCTTCACCCACGTGATTGCCTCCATGGAGGGCGACGCCGCTCGTGATCCTTGCATTCTCGCCAATGACGCAATTAGGACCGATATAGGCGGAATCTGAAATTTCAGCGGATTTCGCGACTACGGCGGAAGGGTGAACACCGGGTTGGAATTTCTTTTCCGGGAAAAATAACGCGACTGCCTTGGCAAATCCAACACGAGCATTCGGCACTTTAATCAGTGCTTTGTTCTTGGAAGTGAAAGGCGAATCGATCAGGACCGCGGATGCCGAGCTTTGTTCGGCATGGTCGAAATAGGAATCGTTTTCAGCGAAGGTCAGATCGCCAGGACGAGCCAGTGCCGCCGGTGCAAAACCGGTCAGCGTGATTGTTCCATCTCCAATGACGGTCCCGCCGATGAGAGACGCGATTTGGGAGGTTGTGTAGGGCATGTGTGAAATGGCGCGCAAGACTTGATTGTTGACGGGTCAGATACCTCGTTCATTCACAATTTTATTGTCTTTGCCAAGCACAATCACGCGGGGTCGCCAGTTTTTGGCTTCATTTTCATCGAGCATGGCATAACTCATAATGGTGAGCATGTCGCCCGGTTTGCCGAGGAGCGCGGCAGCACCGTTCAAAATAATTGCTCCTGAGCCCCATTCGCCGGGAATGGCGTAAGTTTCGAATCGATTCCCATTGGCCATGTTGCTGACCAGAATGCGTTCGAAGGGAAGCAAGCCGGTTTTTTCCATGAAATCCGACGCAATCGTCATGCTCCCCTCATAGTTGAGGCTGGCACCGGTGACAGTTCCGCGGTGGATCTTGGATTTTAACAAATGAACTTGCATTCTAAAATGGAATGTAACTATAAGTCCCTTCGAAGCTAATTCAACACCGAGTTAACAGTTTATGGCCAAAACATTACGGGTTGGGATGATCGGGTATCGGTTCATGGGCAAAGCCCATTCGAACGCATGGCGCCAGGCTCCCCATTTTTTTCCACTGAATGCAGATGTCGAACTTCACACGATCTGCGGGCGGGATCCAAAGGGCGTTGAAGCCGCCCGCGCGCAATTAGGGTGGAATAACGCCTCAACCGATTGGAAAGCAGTCGTTAACTCGCCGGATATCGATATCGTAGATATCAACACACCAAACGATTCGCACGCGGAAATTGCCATTGCCGCAGCTCGCGCGGGCAAGGCTATTCTTTGCGAAAAGCCTCTGGCCATGGATGTTGCACAATGCAAAGAAATGGTTGATGCGGTGAAAAAGGCCAAAGTGGTGAATATGGTTTGCCACAATTACCGCCGTATTCCAGCAATTGCCCACGCCAAAAAGATGATTGAGGAGGGTGCAATTGGCGAAATTTATCATTACCACGCCCGCTACGCGCAGGATTGGATCGTTGATCCTGAATTCCCGCTCGTTTGGCGTCTGCAAAAAGGGGTGAGCGGCAGCGGAGCGCACGGCGACATCAACGCACATATCATTGACTTGGGTCGATATCTCGTCGGCGAGTTCAAGGAAGTTTGCGGGTTGATGA
>JBQCGE010000119.1:0-7511 GCA_051955955.1 Verrucomicrobiota bacterium | reverse complement strand
CACATCACGCGGGAATACAGCATTGATACCTTTGAGTTGATGCGCGTTTCCGAAGTAATGGATCACCAACCCCCCACCGTGCCGTCTACACTCACTTTGCATGAGCTCGCGTCGCGGATTGCAAAGGGAGACCCGGAACTGGGTGGACGCCAGGGGACGCTCATTCTGGATCCCGAAAAGCGTTTGCTGGGAATTTTGACCCGAGGCGATTTGGTTCGTGCCTTGCAGAATGATCCAGCAGGCAACGCTTCGGTGGCGGATATCGCGAGCAAGAACCTGATTCTCGCCTACCCGGACGAAAGCGTGCAACGCGCATTGGATAAAATGTTGCAGCATAACATCGGCCGCCTGCCGGTGGTTCAACGCGAGGATCCCGCTCGCGTCATTGGTTACATAGGACGCGCCTCAATCCTGGCCGCCCGCCACAAAGTGCTCGCCGAGGAAACGGTTCGCGAGGAAGGGTGGCTTTCCCGCTTTGGGACGCGGCAACCGCCTCCCGCAATCAAGTCTCCGCAAACAATGCAGTAGCGATCTAATTGGCTGCAAGCGTGCGAGACTAATCCGCATCGCTTTTTTACAGCGGCTCAATATTCTCGGGCATCAGCTTTATGAATGCCCGAGCTCGCTACTGGTTTTTGCTCATCGTTTGCGCATCCTTGTTTTGGACGGGATGTTCGAAAAAAGAGAGTGGGGACGAGTTCACGCTCTTGATGAATCGCGGCAAGACCTACCTGGATCAGGCGCAGGCGAGTAAAGCAGAGGAGGTTTATTCGAAGGCCGCGCAATTGCACCCAAACGATCCCGAGGTACGGCTGAATCTCGCGAATGCTTGTCTTCTTTCGGGCGATGCAAAGAGAGCACTTTCGGAGGCGAACCAGGCGCTCGCCATTGATAATAATCTCGCGGCGGCATGGTTCGTTAAAGGATGTGCGCTCTTACGCATGGGGCAGAATGAGGAGGCGGTGAAGGCTTTGCAGACCGTGCAGCAGTTAGACCCGGCAGGCGATCCCGCACTCTATTATCAACTCGGTATGGCTCACCTGAATTTGAAGCAGTATGAGGAAGCCATCACTGCTTTTTCAGAAGTAACTGCGCTCACCACGAACCATCCTTCCGCACATTATCAATTGAGCCAGGCACTGCGGCGTGCCGGGCAGGTGGTTGAGGCTGATGCGGAGTTGCAAATTCACCAGCAGATCGCGGCCCAGAATGCAGGCAAGTCGATTTCCGCGGCTGATCTCGAGCGGAGCCGTTACACACAGGCGCGCGTTCCGTTTCGTCTTGCACAACCTGCCTTGCAGGGGATTCCAGTCAGTTTCACCGATAAAACGGATTCAAAGCTCGGCCCACTCGCAAGTCGGTTTAGCGGTCCCGTGGCCGTTGTGGATCCAAACCACGGAACCAATCTTGTGGGCATGAGCAGCCTTTTCGCGATGGAGCAAGGCCGTGGATTTCGGCTGCTCTGGAATTCGAATCTGACCTTCCACGCCGGGACGGAGGTTTATCCTGCAATAACTGGCGCGAGTTATTCAAAACTGCTGGTCGGTGATCTAAACAATGATCGTTTCGAAGACGTCATCGCCCTCAGTGACAAAGGGGCGAATGTGTTTCGCTTCGCCCCCAATGGCGTGGCCACGGATGTGACGCCCTTTAGCAGAATTGATTCTCTCGCGGCCAGAGATGGGACTTTGGTTGACCTGGATTTCACGGGGAAACTTGATCTGGTCGCGGTCGGTTCAGGAACGAATTCCCTTCGGATTTTCCGGCAATTTGGCCCGTTCTTATTTTCCGATGTATCGAGCACGTCCGGTATTCCGGCACAGTTGACCAATGCCACGCAAATCGTGGCGGATGATTGGCCGAAAGATGAAATGATGGATTTGATTGTGGGGCGCGGGAATGAGAGTCCTCTGTTGCTCGCCAAGGTGCGGGGCGGCGCACTGCATGAGACGAATAATCTGCCCATTTGTGGAGGTGTGATCGCGAGTGGGGATCTGGATAATGATTTGAGGATGGACCTGGTTGCGGTGAATGGCAGCTCGGTGCAAATCGCGTTTCAAAGTTCGACGAGAACCGTTGAATTCAAAGGGAAGGACGCGAACGTAAAGCGGGTTTATTTGCAGGACTTTGACAACGATGGATGGCTGGATATTTGGACAGTGGGAGATCGCATCCAGGTTTGGCGCAACTTGGGCGAAAAAGGATTTCAAAACGTAACCGCATCACTTCATCTTGATGCGCTTCAAGGAGGCCCTTTCAACGCGATCACCTTCGCCGATTTCGATAACGACGGGGATAGCGACTTCATTTTGGAACCGCGCGCAGGTGGTTTGCGCTATCTTCAGAACGAGGGCGGAAATGCGAACCGACAGGTGAAAGTCCAACTGCTCGGCAATCGCTCCAACTCCAGCGGGCTTGGGGTGAAAATTGAAATTACGGCCGGAAATTTAAGATTGGTCCGCACCGTGCAATCGTTACCGATTGAAATTGGAGTTGGCGCGAATACCAATCTCGATGCGCTGACGGTGCATTGGTTTAACCTCGCGGTCCCTTCCGTGGATGTGGCATTTGACTCGGGCGTTCCCCTCGTCGAACTGGAACTCACGCTCCCGGAAGGCTCTTGTCCCTATTTATATGCATGGGACGGGACAAAATTTCGCTTTGTCACAGATATCCTCGGAGCGGCCCCGGCGGGATTGCCTGTTGCCGAGGGGAAATATATCGAAGCCGATTCGGATGAGTATGTATGGCTCGGGGACGAGAAATCATTTCAACCGCTGGATGGGTTCTACACGGTTCAAATCACTGAAGAACTGCGCGAGGCGCTTTACCTGGATCAAGTGAAGCTCGCCGTGATCGACCACCCTGCAGGCGCGGAGGTTCATCCGCTGGATAAGCTCGTCCCGGGCAAACCGTTTCCGCCGAGTGCGTTTCTTGCGGTGGAACGTGAACACCCACTCCGTGAAGCAATCGATGGGAATGGAAAGAACGTCACCGATTTACTCCAGCAAATTGATGGCAAACGTTTTGGCCCCGATCACCTGCGCGAACCACAGAAGCGCGGACTCGCGGAACCTTACTCGGTCACCCTCGATTTCGGACCGCTCGACACAACGAAGCGGCTGGTGCTGGTCGCGAACGGTTGGCTGCGGTTTGGGGGTGGAATGGCTAACATCAACGGCTCACAAGACCCTTCGTTGCCATTCCCGTTCCCCACATTGGAAGCGGAAGTAAATGGTGAATGGAAACCGGTTCAGGTTGTGATCGGTGCGCCAGCGGGCAAAACGAAAACAATTGTCACGGATCTGACGGGGAAACTGCTCGAGGGGACAAGGCGGTTACGTTTGAGTGCCGCCTTTGAAATCTATTGGGATCGAATCGCGCTGTTCGAAAAGGCCGATCAGGATTTTACGCTTCGAGAATATTCCCCGGCCAAAGCTGATCTGCACTGGCGCGGTTTCAGTCGTTTTGAAGATTTGAGCGCAGATTGGCCTTTAACCCCGATCTATCAAGATGTAGTTGCGAATCCACTTTGGCGCATCACACCCGCGGGCTGGTGCACGCGTTATGGAAATGTGCTCGAACTCGTTCAATCACGCGACGAAGCCCTGCTGATTATGAATGGCGGAGACGAACTGACGCTGCAATTTTCAGCGTCGGAATTGCCACCGTTGAAGCAAGGTTACGTGCGGGAATATTTCCTCTATAGCGATGGTTGGGACAAGGATTCAGATTTCCACGTTGCTGCTGGAACGACCGTTGAACCAGTTCCGTGGCATGGAATGGACGACCAAAAATATGGTGAGCAACCACGTCCGGCATTTCCAACCGATCGCATTATGAAGCGGTATAATACGCGTTGGGTCGGCGAAAGGGTGCTCGCGCGTCAACGAACAAACTGACATCCTGATTAGTTTCCGCCTTTGCGATATCGTTTTCGCTCCGCGTTATTGAAGCTATCCAGCTTCTTCTGGAACTCACCCTGGATAAAATTCATTTCATGAATGAAGTGATGACAAGAACTGGTCCGTGCACCGACGGATCGCACCGTATCCTGTTCAGCGAAATCATCCGTCACAACGAGCACTTCGCCGTAATCCACCAGGCGCGCCGCTACCTTCTCGATAATGTCATCCGCGGTCTGACCCGCCTTGGAATAAATAATTTCCATTTCGCGGCTGGAATTACTCTCGATGCCGACTCCGGGCTCCGGCCCTGCCCCATCAAAGACAACCGTAAGAGGTGTGCCAATCGCATCGGCATAATCGCGCAACACATGGATCAATTCATCACGAGCACCGGCGGAAAAGCGGGCTTTGCCCGGGGCCAGTTCCGGCCAGGCATGCAGCAAACTGTAACCATCAACTAAAATTCGAACCAGTGGCATTGCGTCGCGTAAGCCGCATAACTCTTGGTGAAAACCTCAGCTTCATCAAGCTTTCCCCCGCTCAGATGCCGGGGTGCTTTTCAGGGCCGCCAACTTGACACAGGGTAGGTGGGAAATATAGTTGCCCAAAATGAAGAAATCTTCGGATGGGTCAAAGGAGGTACCCCCGTCAGATTCTAATCTCCTGAGTCTAAAGGAATTCAAGTCCGCTGGCAGAGGTTTCTGGTCAGACGTTCCCGAGGAACTGTGGAATGATTGGAAATGGCAGCTCAAAAACCGCATCACCTCGGTCGAGCAATTGGAAAAACTCCTTCCAACATTAACTCCGGAGGAACGAGCGGGCACCATCCTGGCCAATTCGAAGCTGTCGATGGCGATCACGCCCTATTTCTTCAACCTGATCGATCCTACTGATGAGAACTGCCCCAATCGCAGGCAGGTTGTTCCGCGGAATGAAGAAACGAATGTGGCTTCCTGGGAGATGAAGGACCCGTGCGGCGAAGATGAGCATTCACCGGTTCCCGGCCTGGTGCATCGGTATCCGGACCGCGTCTTATTTCTGGTGACGGATCGTTGCGCCGCCTACTGCCGTTACTGCACTCGTTCAAGGCTGGTCAGCAATGCTTCCGGTTATGATTTTCACCCGGAGTTTGAAAAGCAGATTGAGTATATCCGGAACACACCAACCATTCGGGATGTCCTCCTGAGCGGTGGTGATCCGTTACTCTTTAGCGATGACAAGCTGGCCCATTTGCTCGAACAGCTTCGCGCGATTCCACATGTCGAATTTCTGCGAATTGGGTCGCGTATCCCGATCTTTCTGCCACAACGCATCACACCGGAATTGTGCGCGATGTTGAAACGGTTTCACCCGCTCTTCATCAGCATCCATTCGAATTATCCGCGCGAATTGACTACCGAAGTGCGAGCAGGACTTGAGCGACTCGCGGATGCGGGTATCCCGCTGGGGAATCAATCGGTGCTGCTGCGCGATGTGAATGACGATCCAGTCGTGATGAAGGCGCTTGTCCAGAAACTGCTCATGTGCCGCGTCCGTCCATATTACATTTACCAATGTGATTTGATCGCCGGCTCCGCACATTTACGATCCAGCGTTCATCGCGGAATCGAAATCATGGAAAGCTTGCGCGGGCACACGACCGGCTATGCGGTGCCCCAGTATGTGATCGATGCTCCCGGCGGCGGCGGCAAAGTGCCCATCATGCCGGATTACATCCTGAACAAAAATTCGAAACGGATTTTAATCCGGAATTTCGAAGGTAAAGTTTTCGAATACCCGGAGGCGGAGGATGGCACACCGCTCGCGGAAGCTCCGACGACTATCGAGGAAGCTGAATTGGTTTAAGCGAAAGGCCCGGTGAACGGGCCTTTTTTTGTCAGCACAGCAATTAAAAACGCGACTGAAAAAGTCGCGTTTTGCATTTCAAAAATGTCAGGCCAGTCTGCCGATCACCAATCCAGTTTCCCGGGCAAATACTCGTTAATTAAATCTTCGTAGTAGGGCCGCAAAGCTTTCACGTCTGGTTTTGCTTTGTTCTTTGTATAAAGATCGTATGGATTAAAGGCATTCACCCAACGGAACATTTCACGGTCCTGATCATTCATCAGGTAATCATATTCGCCTTCGCGATGCGCAGGGTAAAAAGAATGATAACGAAGCATGTATAATGCAGCGAGCGGCATCCGGTCCTTCACCACGTTATAAATATATTCATCGTGACCCCAGGACATCTGAACCTGATCGAGCCCGCACCCTTCTTCATAGACGCCAAGGCGAGTGCTAAAACGAGGATTCGTTTTATCGGGGTTGGCTTCGAAGAATTCGTGGAAAACAATTTTGTCTGAATAGGCACAACCCGTCGGGAAGGTATCGCCTACGACAGCCCACTGCGGCTCTCCGTAAAGGCAAAGAATTTTCCCCAGGTCGTGAATAAATCCGGCGAGGATGAACCACCGGGGATGTCCCTCCGCCCGGATTTGTTCGGCAGTTTGAAGCAAGTGCTCCAGTTGTGAGAGGTCAGTATCCGGATCGCTATCGTCGACCAGATTATTGAGGAATTCCGCGGCTTCCCAAACGGTCATTTTGCGCCGGTTCAGCTTCAGATAATCCTCACGTTTGGCTTTCACGAAATCATAGGTCTGGTGGGTATGATTGAGCCGATAAAATTCTCGCACCGAAGGCCGGGCATTCGCAGCGTAATTCCGAAACTGCTCTTTCGTTTTATTCGGATCCGTTGCGTTAAATGCGGGAACACCCGGTTGCGGGTATCGCGCCTTTAAGTCGTCTTCCCATTCATCAAGGCTTGCGAGCGGCTTTGGAACTGGTGCGGTCATTGCATGAAGCATAGAGGCAGCGGTCAAAAAATGTCAACTGCCTGATTAATTCAGGCATTCACACTCCTAATGCACCAGCGCTCCCGCCCGCTTACTGGTTCAAGCCAGAGAGATACCGCTCGACATCGATGGCTGCGGCACACCCCTGCCCTGCCGCCGTGATTGCCTGTCGATAAACATGGTCCGCGCAATCACCTGCAACGAAGACACCGGGCACAGTCGTTTCAGTGCCACGCTGGGGAATGATGTACCCATTTTCATCCATGGCCACGACACCCTGGAAAAGCAGCGTATTGGGCACATGCCCAATGGCCACGAACACACCGGCACAGTCGAGTTGGGATTCCTTCCCTGTCACCACGTTTTTCAGGCGAACGCCAGTTACCTTGTCCTGTTGGACATCGAGCACTTCCGTTACGACCGAATTCCAAATCGGCTTAATCTTTTCGTGAGTCAAAGTGCGTGCTGCCATGACCTTTGACGCACGGAGTTTATCGCGCCGGTGGATCAGGTACACTTCGGACGCAAACCGGGTTAAGTAAGTCGCTTCTTCACAGGCGCTGTCACCACCGCCTACCACGACGAGTGGCTTGTTGCGGAACATGGGCAAAGCACCATCGCAAGTCGCGCAATAAGTAACACCCTTCTTCTCCAGGATATGCTCACTCTGCAGCCCAAGATGACGATGCCCAGCGCCAGTGGCGATGATCAACGTTTCCGTTTCGACCCGCTCACCATCCACATTCAAAATGAAAGGCCGTTGAGTCAG
>JBQCGE010000118.1:0-3823 GCA_051955955.1 Verrucomicrobiota bacterium | reverse complement strand
TGACCGTCCAGATGTGGGACTGCCAGTGGCAGGATCAACCTTCACCAGCCAATCCGACGCGAGCCATTCGTTTATCATGGCTCCCGATTATAAGGCGAATAATGCCATCCTTTTGGATGCTTCAACGAATTTCGCAAGCGGGACATTCACCCTGAAAACGCCCACTGCCTACGGCGCACTTTCGTTCCTTACCAGCGGTGGAAATGGCGGCTGTATCTTCCGCTACACTGTTCACCATCAGGATGGGACCAGCGAAACCGGAACCCTCCCCTCGGCGGATTGGTTCAACGGCGCGAACCCCGCCTATATCGCCAATGTGCGGGTGAACGCGCAAACTTTCTCCGAGGACAACCTGGACAGCAACAACCCCCGTCTGTATGGCAAAGATGTAACCTTAACTAACGTTTCCAGCCCCATCACGAGCATTGACCTGGCATACGTCAGCAGTGCGGCGGTGCACATACTTGCATCATGGCTGTGAGTGGTGCTGCGGCCGCCAACGGCACCTTCACTCCTATTCCGGTGACCGGTTATACGGCGGACATCGTGGTGGAAGCTTCGGCGCCCCGACCCCAGGCACTCCCAGGTGTCACGACAGCGTCGGTCGATGCCGGAACAGCGAACACCGGCTTTACCTTTTTTGAGCGCGGATACGTTTCGAACCGTCCCACCAACGGTCTCCCTGCTGTTGGAACAACTTTGACCAATGCTGCCGCGCCCGACCATACTTACAAACTGGCACCCGATTACACGCTCAACAACGCAGTACTGCTCGACGCATCCACTCCCTCAGCATTGGTCACATTCGCAACGCCCGCCAGCTATGCCGGCCTTTCGATCCTGGGTTCCTCAGGCCAGGGGAATAGTAGCGTTTCGTATGAAGTCGCACACCAGGATGGAACAACAGAAACCGGAACTATTACCATCAAGGATTGGTTCAACAACACTCCCGTTGCTCTAAATGTTGGCGGCAGGGTGAATTTGGATAATTCGCTGGTGGATAGCTTGAATTCGTCAAACCCACGGCTTTACTCGAGTGACATAGCGCTCACGAACAACAGCCCGGTGACTTCCATCACATTTAACTACCTGAATGTCGATTCCACCAGTGAAGCGATTATCTTCGCCATCAGCGGTGGCTCGGGTGTGGTGCCGCCGGTATTCAGCACCGACCCTGCTTCGGCAAAGATCAGCCCGGGTGAAACCGCGACCTTAACCGCGGTTGCTGCGGGCACGCCTCCAATAACTCTGCAATGGCAACGCAACGTGAACGGCACGTGGCAGAATGTAACTGACGGTGGAAACATTTCCGGTGCAACTACCGATACTTTGACCATCACCGCGGCCACTGAGGCGCAGGGTGGTGATTACCGCGTCATTGCGACCAACACTGGCGGCTCAACCCCAAGCGCTGCCGCGAAGTTGACCGTGCTTTCTTCGCTTTCGAGCGTGACTACACCGACCGACTCCATCGCGATTCTGGCCGGATCCACGCCCAATGCCGAATCAGTTGAGCACGCTATCGATCAAAGCACCCAGAAGTACTTAAATTTTGATGCAGACGCCGCAGCTCCGTTTGTGGGCCCGGTAGGCTTCACGGTTTCGCCCTCGCAGGGTCGAACCATTGTAACTGTCTTGCGTTTCTACACCGCGAACGATGCTCCGGAACGTGATCCGATTGATTATACGTTTGAAGGCTCAAATGATGGCACCACATGGACCTTGATCTCATCCGGGCCGCTTTCATTGCCGGATGACCGGAATCAGGGTGGTGCTGCTCTGGATCCCGTAACCCCGGCCATTGAGCAAGTGACCTTCCAAAACACCAAATCCTACGTCTCCTACCGTGTCTCCTTCAATCACGTGAAGAACGATGCCGCAGCCACGGCAATGCAGATTGGGGAAGTGGAATTGCTCGGTGTGCTCGACAACTCTGGAGCGCCATTCTTCAGCACACAACCGGTTTCCACCCGATCTGTCGAAGGCACACCGGCCCAGTTTACCGCCGTCGCCAGCGGCACGCCGGTGCCGAACATCCGCTGGTATCGATCCGTTAACGGTGTAGCCACACCGTTGACCAACGGGGGGAATATTTCCGGTGCAGACACTGGAAACCTGAACTTCTCAACGGTTGGCGTCAGCGATGCTGGGAGCTATCTCGCAGTGGCTTCGAACTCGAGCGGCTCAATTACCAGCAGCATTGTGAACCTGACCGTCATTAGCGCATTGGAGGACGTGACAACCCCGAGCGACACCATCACCAGTTTTGGTGATGAATCAGGCGCATTCTGGGGCGATTCAACGAACGTCAGCTACATGATCGACAATACAACAACGAAGTATGTCAACGGTGGCAGTGGCTTTAGCGCTGCCGCGGGTTTCCCTCCATTCCAGGGACCGGTTGGCGCAGTCATCACTCCTTCGATTGGCAGCACCATCATTCACGGCATCCGAATTTATACTGCGGATGGAAACCCAGAGCGTGATCCCGCCTCTTACAAGCTGGAAGGCTCTACCGACGGAACAACCTTCTCCGTCATTTCATCTGGAACGTTATCACTTCCAACGCAACGTAATGCCCAGGGCGAAGGCCTGGATCCATTGACTCAGGGGGTTCAGGAAGTGCTCTTTGCTAACAACGCCGCCTATACCAGCTATCGCCTGACGTTCAGCGATACGCGCGACAATACAACCGCTTCCGCCCTGCAAGTCGCCGAGATTGAACTGCTCGGTGCGGCAGGTACATCCGGCCCTTCCCTTTCCGTTTCGAAGAATACCGACGGAACAATCACGATCACGTCCTCTCAACCAGGGACACTCCAGTCCACCAGCAACCTCTTGAATACAGGAACGGATTGGACTGACGTAGGTCCGATTAACGGATCAACAACGGTCCCAACGACCGGGAAAATGCGTTTCTTCCGCGTTACAAACCCGTAACTCGCAGGAAATTTAACTCAAACACGCAGGCGCGAATTCCGTGCCTGCGTGTTTTTCATTTAAGTTGTTTGTGACAGCATTTCTGAACGTCATTGTTTGAGTTCAACACACATCAAATTTCCTTCTTTTTTATTCCCATCCCGAAGAAATAGCTGGCCATCCGCGTAAGCTGGATTGCACCAATTTACACCACAAATTTGGGCGGTGCCGTGCTCGACGAACTCTTTAGGATTGGCGTCAAAAAGTACCAGCATCCCACCGTCGGTCAGACATAAAACCTGACTTCCAATCATTAGGAAGCCGCCATAGGCCCGATCCGCGGAGGTATTGAAGTAACCATCCTGGGACCACAGTTCCTTGCCGGTTGAAATCTCCACACAAATCAGATTCTTCCGAGGTCCAAGGCCATACAAATAATTCCCTTCAGCCACCGGGCTCGCAAAGTTCATCGCCAAATCCTGTTTCAGCCAGGCTTGCTCAGCTTTGAAGCCTTCTCTTTCAGGCGAAATTTTGATTCCGATCATCCCGGCCTGGTGCGAAGAAATGACAATCAAATCCTCGTGCCATACGGGCGTGACGGCATGGCGAGCATAGGCCGTTTTCACCGGCATACGCCACCAGAGTTGGCCATTTTCCGGGTTCAATCCAATCAACCCCTCCGCCGTGAAACAAACGAGGTGCTCGCGCCCCGCCAACTTTGCCAGAACCGGAGGCGAATATGCGGCTGGATCATCCTGGCTTTTCCAAATCACCGCGCCGGTCATTTTATCGAAGCAGACCACCCCATTTCCCTCAGGCCCTCCGACGCAGGCATAAAGACGGTTTCCGACGATTAAGGGTGTTCCATTATTTCCATGCCGATTCGCACCCGGCGTATTCCCCT
>JBQCGE010000117.1:0-3764 GCA_051955955.1 Verrucomicrobiota bacterium | reverse complement strand
ATTCATTGACCTGATCGGTTTCGGCATTGTGATGCCGCTGCTGCCGCTGTATAGCGATAAATTCGGCGCGCCTGGTTGGATGAATGGGGCGATCGTGGCTTCCTTTTCCCTGATGCAGTTCGGCTTTGCGCCGTGGTGGGGTAAACTTTCAGACCGGATTGGAAGGCGTCCGGTGCTGCTGGTGAGTAACGCCGGTTCGGCGATTGCTTATGCAATGTTTGGTTTTGCATCGCGCTTTGAAGGAAGCACAGCCCTTTGGCTGCTGCTCGCCTCGCGAGTCTTTGCCGGAATTTGCGGCGCGAATCTTTCGGTGGCCAGCGCCTATATCGCGGATGTGAGTCCGCCGGAAAAGCGATCGAAGAGCATGGGCTTGATTGGAATGGCTTTTGGTCTCGGCTTTATTTTGGGGCCGGCTATCGGATCTTTTAGCGCCGATAAACTTGGACTTCCAGGCCCAGGATATGTGGCAGCGGTCATTTGCACCTTAAATTTTCTGTTCACCACTTTTTTCCTGGTGGAAAGCATCAAGCCCGCGAATGAAGCGAAAGTAAAACGTGTTCGCTTTGCTCAATGGGCGCATACGTTCCGACAGCCGACTGTTGGTTTTTTAGTTTCGCTTTATTTCTTCGCCACGTTCGCCTTTGCCTCCTTCGAAGTGACGATTGGTTTGTTGCTAGAGAAAAAATTCGGGTATGGCCCGAAAATGATCGGTTACTTCATTACGTACTGCGGGTTGCTTTCGGCATTTTTGCAGGGTGGGGGGATTGGGCCGCTGATCAAAAAATTGGGCGAGCGAAAACTGCTTTCGCTGGCCTTGATCGTGGTGGGAATCGGCCTGGTCATGATACCGTACGTTAGTACAGTGACCGGGTTGCTCGTGGCATTGGGGATCTTTGCCGCAGGATCAGGAATTCATCGTCCGCCGCTGTTTGGGTTAATCTCCATTTTGACGCCCGAGCATGAACAAGGAGCCACGATGGGGGTTGCGCAAAGCGCCGGCAGTCTCGCACGAATTATTGCCCCGGTTTTTGCAGCCACGCTCTATGAGCTCCGTTCGGACTTGCCTTATATCATCTGCGCGATTGTTGCTGCGATTTCAGGAATTGTGGCCTGGACCTACCTGAACAAGCCGATGGTGAAACCGGCGTAATTACAAAATCTGCCGTTCTTTCCAATTGCCAGCGATGAAGTAAACGCTTACTTCAAGCCGGATGGAGTTTTTAACTAGCCCGGAAAGCTGGATTGCGTTGCTGACGTTGACTGTGCTCGAAGTGGTGCTCGGTATTGATAACGTCGTTTTCATTTCCATTCTCGCAGGGAAACTACCCCAGCATCTCCAGGCAAAGGCGCGAAAATTGGGACTTTCGCTCGCGCTCATCACTCGCATTTTATTGCTGCTGGGAATTTCCTGGGTAGCCGGGTTAACGGCGCCTCTGTTCAAGGTCTTTGGCCACCCGGTTTCCGGTCGTGACCTGATTCTGTTCCTGGGCGGTCTCTTCCTGCTCTGGAAATCGACCATGGAGATTCACCATAAGTTGGAAGGCCCGGACGAACACTTAAAGGTGAAAGAGGCTCCCGGCTTTGCTTCTGTCATCGTCCAAATTCTTTTGCTCGATATTGTATTCTCGCTGGATTCCGTGATCACCGCGGTGGGGATGGCGAATGACGTGAAGATCATGATTATCGCTGTTGTTATCGCCTTGATCTTCATGCTGGCTTTTTCGGGGTATATCAGCAGCTTCATCGAAAAGCATCCGACGCTGAAAATCCTTGCCCTCAGTTTCCTAATGCTGATCGGGTTCGCATTGGTGGCGGAATCGTTCCATCGCGAGATCCCAAAGGGGTATATCTATTTCGCGATGGCCTTCTCGGTGATGGTCGAGGTGCTGAACATCAAGATGCACAAGAAGGGTTCGCCTGTGCATTTACATGACGCCTGAAAATGCCCTTCGGAAACGGAAAAGCACCAGGGAAAGAGAGCTGGTTAAAAATTTAACTGCATGAGATTGGCTTATTTTTGGGGGGTTGCTTTTTTTGGTGAAAAATCAGAAACTAAGTTTGTTAGATATGTTCATTTCGAGAGCTGTGAAGTTTCGTGTAGAAATCGTTTCGGTGATGTCAAACCCCCTCATTGGGACAGCCTGGGAATAGCACGTTCTAAGTATCCGTTAAAATGAGTACTAAATTGTTTGTTGGGAATCTTTCCTACAACGTCACTGAAAACGATCTTCAGGATCTTTTCGCAAAGCATGGCACGGTCACAGACGTGAACCTCATGCTTGACCGCATGAGCGGACGCTCACGCGGGTTTGCCTTCGTCACGATGTCATCGAAGGAAGAAGCAGACGCGGCAACCCAGGCATTGAATGGGCAGCCGTTGGATGGCCGCAACCTCACCGTTAACGAAGCTCGCCCACGCCCTGAAGGCGGCGGCGGCGGCGGTGGTGGTCGTGGGTTCGGTGGTGGTGGCGGCGGCGGACGCGGCGGCGGTGGTGGGGGAGGCCGTGACCGTGGGGGTTGGGATCGTGGCGGTGGCGGTGGTGGTCGCGATCGCGGAGATCGGGGCGACCGCGGGCATCGCTACTAAGCGGCTTTTCAGCCGATTGATTTAGCAGAGGGTGAATCCCGAAAACGGGGGATTCACCCTTTTTCATTTTCGTTGCCAGACCGTCATCCACTCCAATCCTTCACGATTCGGGTAGGAACGAGGCACCCAATCCTCGAGTAGCTTAAAATCTCCGCCGAAAATTTCGCGCACCTCCTCGCGTGTTGTGCCGAAGGGAGGCCCATCGCGGTCCGGTATCATATAAAAGATCGCGACGAATTTGCCATTCGCCTTCAGCCACTGTTTCACCGCCTTCCGGTATTGGTTGCGTTCGGAAGGATTGATCGCGCAGAAGCAAGTGTGTTCGAATAAAAAGTCATAAGGCTGGGATGGAGTTTCCTGGAGAAAATTGACGAGCTTAAACTCCGCCGAAAGACCGGCCTTGCGGGTTAGTTCGCGCGAATCATTTACGGCGCTGGGTGCGATATCGAGCCCCGTTGCCACATATCCGGCGCGTGCCCAGGCCCGAACATCATGTCCCCTCCCGCAACCCGGAACCACCACCGTGCCGTGCGGTGGAGCAGGGGATGTTTTCAGAAAATCGACCAGGCCCGGCGAAGGCTCACCTTTGTCCCACGCGGTATCTCCTTTTTGATACAGCTCTTCCCAATAATTGTTACTCATCTTTTTTCGGATCGCGAATTACATCATTCGGCAATTCATTACGGTCCCCTGCCTGCCAGGGGAAATTTTTCGAAAGAGCCTCGCCGACTTCGCGGACGGCGTAAACAATCGATTCCGTGAATTTTCCCTCAGCGAGCAAGGGCTTCATTCCCTCGCTGATATGCTCCCAAAAATTTTGCCCACATTTTCCGTGAATTCCCTTATCACCATAAATTGCGTACGCCCGCATCGCGGGAGCGAAATAAATTAAGACTGCATTGCGCTGCGCCGTTGCGGCCATGCCAAGTTTTGCAAAGGCCTTTTGCGCGGTGGCGAGAATATCGGTTGGTTTTTCATCAGTCACATAAACGCGTATTTCGCCCGAGGTTCGTTTTTCGGCCTCCGCAATTGCCTTGCTAATTCTTGCGTCGTCCAGAGTTGTTACAAATTCCTTTGTGTTCATGACCATCACCATCTGCCGGATGCGCCGCCGCCGCCGGAAAAGCCTCCCCCTCCGCTGAATCCTCCTCCGCCCCAGCTACCACCACCACCACTG
>JBQCGE010000116.1:0-2706 GCA_051955955.1 Verrucomicrobiota bacterium | reverse complement strand
GAACGAGCAGTGAATCAAGCAGCCCGGTAGTGATTTTCTCCACGCGGATCAATCTGCGACGGGTATTGAGCATCAGCACATGGAACGTTTCGACTTCCATAAGGCGGGCTTCTTCCCTGAGCATTTCGGCCACGTTCTCCGGTTTATCCATGACCGGTGATTCGTGACGGATTTCCAGGGCCATTCGGTGAGCGAGGGTAAAAGCGCTTTTCAATCCGACGGCCTTGTCCCTGCCGATGCCTTTAACACGCTGCAAATCCTCCAGGCGTGCGCGAGCCAAACGTTCGAGTGAACCGAATTCCTTCATCAAACGCTCGCCCAGGTCCATCGCTGAGACCCCTTTTGAACCGGTGCGGATCAAAATAGCCAGCAACTCGGATGTTTTCAGGGATTCCGCGCCGTGGTTCAACAAACGTTCGCGGGGACGTTCCTGCTGCGGAAGGTCCTTGATTCGTATGTGCGAGTCCGAGGTCAATGCGCGAACAGGTTGCGAGTGGAACCAAAAAAATTCAATTCCAAAGCTTCCGCTGTTAGCGCAGAGCGGAAGGAGTTTCGATTCTGCGGAAAAGGCTGTTCACGTAGCTCTCAGAGGGTTGATCGAGCAAATCGGCTGGCGTATCGCCGCCATCCGTCATCCACTTACCGGTTGCCTCGATCATGCGGGAGAAGACGACGCGGCTGTCGCTCAGGTCAATGGTATCGACCCGAACCTGGAGACGATCCCTGCGTCCGGACCATTCAGTGGCGCGATCCTCCCATTTTAGCAAGACGGGATAGACGAGATACTCCGCGTTCATTTTACGCGCGCTATCCAACGCTTCACTCAATGACTCTGGAAATTTCGATGTGGAGACACTGCGGGTCACGCGTTTGAATGCAGTGACCAGGGCCTCGGCGGTTTGCTTCCCGGAATTTTGCGCCACTTTGCCTTTGAATGAAGCGTCGAAGGGAATGGCGACGTAAATGCGAGACGTATTGCTGAGCAAGGGCGGAGGCTCATTCGACATGTTCCTTTCGCTGAATGTCGATTTGCATCCGGTCAGCATTAAAGCCGCCAGGATCCACCCGTAAATTGCAATCCATTTCATCATCTGTCTCGATCCAATGTTTTATTTACACCGACGCCGCTTGACCGTTTCGCAATCTTTCGGCTGGTCAAGACTTTCGTCACTGTCCCGGTTTTCAGGTATTTGGATTTTACCTGGTCCAGGATTTCATCACGACGGTCAATCAACCGCTTGTGCTTGCGGGCTTTGTGGCGGTTCAATGCGTAGGCGGTGAGGAGCGGCAATGCGACGGTTGAATCCATGTAGGCAACCACGCAATCGGGCAACGAATCCGGGTCGACTTTTCCCCAACTGACCGCTTCCGCAGGGGTTGCGCCGCTCAGGCCGCCAGTATCCGGGCGGGCGTCGGTGCATTGGAGGAAATAATCATGCCCCTTTTCCTGGATACCCATGACTTCCTGAATTTGCGGCTCGGTTTGAAGCATGAAATTTTTGGGCGAACCTCCCCCGAGGATGAAGACGGAAGATTTGTGTCCGCTCGATTTTGCTTCGTAGACGATTCCGGCGGTTTGGTTGACATCACGATTGACGTCGAACATCAATTTCGAGTCGCGCATCGACATGGCCGCCACGTTCATTCCGATGGAACTGTCCCCAGGGCTGCTGGTGAAAATCGGGACTCCATACTCGTAAGCGCACGCCAACACGCTGGAATCTTTGAGGCCGAGCTTTTTGCTCCGTTGATGGATGTATTTCCCGAGCAGATAATGGAACTCATCCGTTCCCATTGGGCGCTGAAATTCCGGCCCCTGGATTACTTCCCGAACAAATTCGTCGGTATCGAGCAGCACATTGTAATCGAACAAAATATCGTAGATTCGGATCACGCCGTCGCGGTGCAGAGCCACATCGTCGAGAAACGGTGACCCGGCGTAGAGTTCCATATCCAGGCCGTAATGCAGGTCGTGGTATAAATTCGCGCCGGTCGAGACGATCCAGTCGACAAAGCCAGCTTTGATGAGCGGAATGAGGCAGGATTTTCCCAGCCCGGCTGGAGTTAATGCCCCGGTGAGGCTCATCCCAACAAACCCGTCGTCCGGCAACATTTTTTGCGTGAGCAACTGCGCGGCTTCACGCAGGCGACCGCCGTTATACGCGAGAAAGGTTTGTTCAACCAGGTCAGCCGCGGAAATGTTTTTCCCGATCCCAAGAGGATTCAACCGCGGGTATGCGGCAAATTTGTTCTTTCGAGGAGCACTCTTACTCATCCGGAGCAATGTTTTCGATGCAGGGCTGATTGGCAATAGAATTCAGCCATGAAATCGATTCCGAATGTTGAAAAGAGGGGAAAATGGTTCAGGGGGAAGATTCGATCAAGTTGCGGATTGGTCAAGGGATTTGGAGATGGGTGGTTTACATCCTGCCTTGTGAAAGTGGATTGAAAAGGTCGGCAGAACCTCACCCCACCGGGAACGTGTCTTTGCTAATTGGGGTGGTGAATGTTAACTACTGTGCAGCGATGCCACGGGAATCAATCCAAGCCAAAAAAGAACGCGCTCTGCTGATTATGAAGCGGCTGGCGGAGACTTATCCTGATGCTCATTGCGAACTCGACTTCACCTCCCCTTTTCAATTGTTGATCGCGACTATTTTGTCGGCGCAATCGACGGATAAACAGGTCAACATTGTTACGAAGGAT